>JAZUPQ010000126.1:0-3724 GCA_045605265.1 Eubacteriales bacterium
TTAAAAACATCTTGTTAAATGATTATAGCACATTTACTTTAAAAAGTCAACTTTATTATAGATAAACATAATATAATAATGGCAATATTCAAAGGAAAGGATGTTTTTTATGAAAACTATAACTGTGGGGTTTAAATCAATCACGTATGCAATAAAAATAAGAAAAAATCTTTTAAAATCGGGAGTTAATTGTCAATTAATAAAATTAAGCAGTAAAACCGGTAGCAAGGGTTGCGCCTACGGAATTAAATTTGACTTTGCAGATTATTACGCTGTAACGGCTATTTTAAAAGAAAGCAATATCCCCTACACATTTGAAAACCAATGATATATTTAGATAATGCTGCAACGTCCTTCCCTAAACCAAACGAGGTTATATATAAAACAGTTGACTTTATCAAAAATTCTTGCGGAAACCCAGGCAGAAGTTCTCACAGTCTATCAATTAAAACAAGCGAAAAAATTTATGAAACTCGCGAAAATATATGCAAACTCTTGGGAATTAAGGATAAAAGCGAAAACGTAGTTTTCACCCAAAATACTACCTACGCGCTAAATTTTGCTTTAAAATGTTGCATTAAATCGGGTTCTCATATTCTCATTTCGGACATTGAGCATAATTCTGTTGCACGACCGATTTTTGCTATGAAAAATACACACGGAATAAGTTATGATATCTTTGATAGCTCCGATGTTGTAAATTCTATTGAAAAATTAATAAATAAAAATACGAAATATATTGTTTCCACACTGTCATCGAATGTTACAGGGTTCGAGATACCACTTCCTATATTGTCTAAGTTGGCCCAAAAACATTCCTTGTTCTTAATAGTAGATGCTTCGCAAGAAATAGGACACAAAGAAATTAATCTTAAAAAAACTCCGTGCGATATTCTATGCGCTCCCGGACACAAATCCTTATTTGGATTCCAAGGGTGCGGTTTTATCGTTTTTAACAATACAGAAATTCTTGGCGCTCCGCTCATAGAAGGCGGAAGTGGAAATGAATCTATTTCAAAAAATATGCCGCAACATTTGCCTGAACGCTATGAAGCCGGGACGTTACCCTCTCCTTCTATTGTATCATTGAACGAAGGAATTAATTTCTTGAATCAGGTAACGATATCCGAGATTTATAGACATATAAACAAATTGACATCCGAGCTCTACGCTAGGTTTTCTGAAATTAGAGATATAAATTTATACGGTTTTGATAATGGAATATTGTCTATTAATGTAGATAAAATGGACAGCAATTTTTTGGCAGAAAAGTTAGACGAACTGAATATATGCACAAGAAGCGGACTCCATTGCGCTCCGATGGCGCATAAGGTTTTGGGTACTTTAAACTCTGGGACGCTGAGAATAAGTTTTTCGTATATGAATACCTATGATGACGTAGACAAAGTTTATTACGCTGTAAAATCAATTATTAATTCCTACAAATAAAAAAATCGGCCGTACCAACCTACTTTATAGATAGGAAAATGGTACGGCTGCTGTTATTTTATAGATTGTATGTAGTCTATAAGTTGCTTGTGATAGCTTGAATAGGCAAACCCGTTGCAAATTATTGTTTTGTCTGCATATTTTTCATATAGAGCGCATCTTTCGTTATAGAGGTCCTCAATGGTTTGGCCAGGCTTCATAGCAATTCCTCGTTTTGAAAAATCGCCAAGCCTTTCGACAAGTACATCAAGGGTGACTTTTAGATATACGACCTTACCGATGCTTTTGAAATGCTCCATTGCCTTTGGATAATATACCGCACTTCCGCCTGTTGATATTATGGTATTATCTCGATTCAGAGATATTAATGTTTCTTCCTCGATTCTTTTAAACTCATCCAAACCGCTTGTATTGATGATGTCCTGTAATTTTTTTCCTTGTTCTTTTTCTATTACGGCATCAGCATCAATATTTTTCATATTTACTTTCGGAGCGACTGCTCTGCCCATACATGATTTACCGCTGCCGGGCATACCTATCAGTGTTATAATCATATTTTACCGTCCTAAACTATTAATGAGTTTATTTTATCATTTTAAATATTGATTGTCAAGGTTTTGAAAGTAGATATTAATATTTACGTATTTTTCCTTTAATATTCTGGAGCTTTTGCGTACGGAAATATTATCCTTAAGTTTTGTTATTTTTTTTAGTATCAAATCAAATATGTAGTAATCTATTATTTGTGTTACAAAAAATATAACATTACATATTTTACATATTATGCATATTTCAAGATAATAAAGCCTATCGGTTGAAATATTTATTAATTCTCGACACTTATTTCCCAAAAATATTGAAAAGAAAAGCAAAAATAAAATTAATGTATTAAATTTCCCATCAAACATTATATAAAATAAAATGATTTGTGTTAAGCCGAAGATAAATATAAGCAGAAATGTCTCTATCGGATTATATTTGCAAGCTCTTTTATGAAAACTTTTAACCTCTTTATCTAAATTTGCTTTTCTAAATATTGACAATGGAATAATTAAGGAAATTGTTTTTATCAGAGCAATAATTTTGTGTAAAGATTTATAGGTTAGTCCGAATAAAATCCCGAAAAATCCTAAGCAGAGAGAATTTAAAACAGTGTTAATTAATGTTTGTGATGTCATTTTGCAAATTTTGTTCTTCTTTTCTCTTTTTTATAAAAAACAGAATTTATAGTACCAATCACTATAATTTTACCACTTTCTTGTGTGAATTCTTCAATTTTCAGATTTTCACCTTCGATATTGATTGCACCAAGCTCAGTGTTAATTTCCAGAAAATCCTCTGCAAAAGCATCGATTGTTTTTACGTAATCAATTGAAAGGCTACTTCGGTTAATGATATTGATAACCTGATTTTTTTTGTTATCAGTTTCCATATTTACTCCTAAAAATAAAACGCATACTCTAATTAAGAATATGCGTTAAAGGAAAAATTATGTTATATTTCCGATATTATTTCGTACATATTAAGTGTTTCGCTTTTTTTGGTGGTATCTTTAATTTCAAGCACCTTAACGGTAATCTTTTTCTCACCAAAAGTTACAGTAATCAAATCTCCAAGCTTAACATCATATGATGCCTTTGCAATTTTGCCATTCACAATGATTCTTGAAGCATCGCAAGCATCATTAGCAACACTGCGACGTTTGATAAGTCGTGAAACTTTTAAAAATTTATCAAGTCGCATTGTAGATTAGGCGTTAATTTCGTCTTTAAGAACCTTAGATGCGGAGAAAACGGGCTTTTTGCCGGCAGCAATTTTAATTGCTTCACCTGTTTTGGGATTACGTCCTTCTCTTTCACTTGTAGCCTTTACTTCAAAGTTACCAAAGCCGATAAGTTGAACTTTATCTCCTTCTTTGAGGGCGTTTGTAACTGCGGTAAGAGTAGCCGATACAACAGCGTCTACATCCTTTTTGGAAAGTCCTGTTTCGCAAGAAACAACATTCACAAGTTCTGTCTTATTCATTTTAAAATTCCTTTCAAATTTAATTATATACGTTAATATTATAAACATATTTACCATAAAATTCAAGAGTTATGAATAATATTTTTTAAATTTTTTGTTAAAAATTCGTATATATTAACAATTTGAAGTGTTAATTTTTGTATGTTTTGACATAATGAACATTTTTTCCTCTTTTGTATATGCAAATATAAATGTAAATAAAAGTGAAAGTACAAAGAAAAGCGCGCATTTTATAAAATAATTATCTACA
>JAZUPQ010000127.1:0-6654 GCA_045605265.1 Eubacteriales bacterium
GTTTAGCAATATATATACAGCAGTAACTGACAAAAATACTTGGATTGCGTTTTTAAAAATTTTAATTTTCTTTTCCGACCTTATCCTTACATAGAAAATATATGAGATTATTAAGGCTACGAAATATGAAATAGATGTGGCGATGCTCACCCCGGCCATTCCCAGAAAATCGTTTTTGGATAAAATCATTGTTAAAAATATTTTTAAAACAGTCGATGAAGTTAGAGCGATTAACGGCGCTTTAAGTTTTCCCATGCCCTCCAGTATTGAATTAATTATCAATTCAAAAGACATTAAGTAAATTCCAAAGGAGAGATAGGATAATAGCGGCGATGCAAGAATTGCACTCGTGTCCTCAAAAATTAATAACAATATTTCTTTTGAATCGAGGCAGAATATAAGAAAGAAAGCAGAATTGATATATAAAGCAAACTTACAAATTACATTTATTTTTTTTATTGAGCCTTTGTCTTCTTTTGTACCAATCAGCGGTATGAGAATCATCAATATAGGTGATATAAGCGCACTTATCGATGTTAGCATTGGAATTACAAGAGTAGTATAGTTACCATAAATAATAGAAGACTGATATTGCGTAAAACCGTCATTTGATAAACTTTTTGAAATTATTGTCAGATCCAATATGCTTCCGATATTTGATAATAAAGCAGTTAACATCAAAGGAAGGGACGTTTTTACTACTCTTATTATGTCCTGTTTTAAGTTATTTGACGTAACAATCTCATTATAGTTTAAGGTGTGCTTAAGTCTTATGAAAAGGAAAAGCCAGCTTATGAACGCACCTAGCGTAGTGCCTAGAATTGTTAAGGCAGAAATTATTACCATATTTTTTGTAAATGAAAAGCCCAAAAATGCCAATCCAAGTCCAAAAACCAATTTGCATATTGATGCGATTAGTTCGGATATTGCAACAGGAACAAAATCAAGAATACCGCTGAAATACCCTCGTATGACAGAAGTTGCACAAATAAAAAACAGCGATGGCGCAATCGCCCACATTGAATAAAGAGCGCCGAAGTTACTTAAAAATGAACTGATCGGTCCGGACAAAATAAAAAATATTAATGTGGAGATCACCCCGATTAATGAAAAAAATTTGACGGAATTAATGCAAAGTTCCTCCGCGCGACGTTCACTTGTATTACTTACAAAATCCGAAGTAATTATTGCTATTGATTTGGGTATTCCCGCACTTGACACTATGTAAAAAAAAGAAAAAAGTGTATATGCTGTGTTGAAATATCCCATACCTTCATCAGAAATTACATATGATAATGGTATTTTATATACTACTCCCAGCGCTTTTACTATAACCGTTGAAAGTGTGATAAAAATTGCACTTTTAAGAAAATTATTACTTTTGTACATGTACTCCCCTCAAAATAAAAAAAGGATTTGCTAAAATATATTAGCAAATCCTCGAAATTTATACTAAATTTTCATAAAATTCTTCTATTTCAATCAAATCTTTATCTTGGTCAAGCAAATCGTTTCGTTTGTCGTTAAATTTCTTTAAATATTCATACGGATACTTTGCATTGAAAATTCTTTTAATTCTGCTTTTCCCTTCGGTTGGTTTGCGATAATCAACAAGTTTTGTTACTGCTCCTGCTCCGAAACCAATAATCGTCTGAACGTCTTCCATCATATACACATTATACTGCCCTTCATGACCATCAATAGAAAAACCAACATTTTCGAGATTCCCAATGGTGTTTTTTTGTCTGTACATATAATATGGTTTATAGTCGGCAAATTTGGTTTGAAGCTGCGTGTAGTAGACGCTTTTTGCGGCTTCAATTCCAGATATTGTATAAATATCCGAATTATTTCTTAAAACATCAGCCGCTTTTTTTACAGCAAAAGAATGGACTGTAATATTCGACGGTCTTAGAGCTATAATTTTGTCTAATGTTTCAGAGAAGTTTTTAAAATCATCGCCTGGGAGTCCGGCGATAAGGTCAACATTTATATCGCGTATTCCACACTCGCTTGCCAGGGTAAATGCATTGTAAAAATCCTCAACACTATGTCTACGACCAATTTCTTTAAGTAAATCATCGTTTAGGGTTTGCGGATTTACGCTAACACGCGTAATTCCGTATTTTTTAGCAATTTCAAGTTTTTCCTTAGTAATTGTATCCGGTCGCCCCGCCTCTAAGGTAAATTCGACTAATGAGCTTTTGTCAACGTTTCTATTCACCTCGGAAAGTAGACGTTCAAGCTGATTTTCATCGAGAGTCGTGGGAGTACCGCCACCAATATATATCGCAACAACCTTTAATCCAAGTTTACGAACAAGGGCTGTTTTTTCGCGTATCTCAACTATTAATGCTTCCAAATATTCATCAATCATCGAAAGCAGTCTTCTTGTAGTATAAGAAACAAAACTGCAATAACTGCACCTAGACGGACAGAAGGGTATGGAAATATACAGCGAGCAGGTTTTTTTTTGCATTTTCTTCAAAAGTTTAATTTCATTAGAGGCCACAGAAACCGCCAAGGCAGCCTTTTGAGGATTGACGAAATATTCGTCGCGAAGTATTTTTTTAGCCCTAACCTTACCCTTTCCTGCATATAGCAAAGACATTGCTACCTTTGCGGGTCTTATTCCTGTTAAAATGCCCCAGGGTGGTATGTGCCCCAAGAGTTCTTTGCCTGCTGCAAAAATCGCTTTGCCGACTGCAATATTAGCGGGGGTTGAAACCACAATTTCCTCATCAAAGCGAACAGTTTCAACTGCTTCGCATACCTTGTCATTTAATTTAATAGAAACGTACGCTGTCTGGGATCCAAGAGTATCAGGATAAACACTAACTGTAATTTCGGGTATTCCCTCTTCCGGTTTTTCGTTTTCACCAAACGTTGAACCGGGAAAAAATACCATACAGAGCGTTTGAACATAGTAATGATTGACGTCGCCGTCCAAATGTAAAATCATAAAGTGTTCCTTTTAATGTTTTTTTCTAAGGAATTCAGATTGCATAACAATGGTCACGGGACCGTCGGTTGTCATAGTTGTTTTCATATCTGCACCGAATACCCCGGTATCAACTTTGCTATGGCGCTCTTTCATAAAATCAACAAATTTCAAATAAAGTTCTTTTGCAATTGTGGGTGGGGCGCTATTTAAATAATCCGGTCTATTTCCGTGTGAATAGTTAGCATTAAGAGTAAAATTTGAAACAATTAAAACCTCTCCGCCTATATCAAGTAACGATAAATTCATCTTGCTATTCTCATCGGAGAAAATTCGTAGTTTGGAAATTTTCTCCGCCAAAAGCAATGCGTCTTCTCCGGTATCGCCATTTTCTACATCAAGCAAAATGTATAATCCCTTGCCTATGTTACCGGTTGGAATTCCGTCGGAAATAACGGTTGCGTCAAGTACTCTTTGTAAAACTGCCCTCATTTTTGTGTCCTTTTTTAGTTTGTAAATCCTCTTGTAACAGAAATGACCGATTTAATCGAACGCAGTTTGGAAACAATCGCCTCATAATGCGATGTGTTTTTACAACCGACGTGTAAATTAATTGTCATATCTCCATGCTTATTAGATTGTGTATTTATTTGAGAAATCGAAACTTTCATATCTGCCAACGCTAGAGAAATGGCAGCAATAACGCCTATGCCATCTTCAGCAATGATAGAAAGCATTGCCTCATAGGTTGTTGCCTGAGAGTTGTCGTTTTGCTCGGAATTTTCCCATTCTGCAACAACCCACCTGGATAGGTTTTCTTCAATTCTTCGTGAATTAATAACATTCGGACAATCTGATTTGTGAATAGAAACTCCAAAGCCTCTTGTAACAAAGCCGACAATTTTATCACCGGGGAGCGGATTACAACATTTAGCAAATTTAACCTGGCAGCCAGGTTCGCCATCAATTATTACGCCACCGTGAGTGTGTTTTTTGTTGTTTACATTTTGAATTTTTACAAGAGAAAGCTCTTCCTCTGGCGTGACAGGCTTGGAATCTTCCGTGGCGTTGATATTTTCAAGCTCTTCTTTGATTTTAGGTAAGAATCTTTGTAGGGTGATACCTCCAAAACCAAGAGTATTATAAAAATCATCTGCGGTGTTAATACCGACGCGTTTTGCAACGTTTGTAATAATTTCTTCCTGTTGTGCTTCGGTACATCCCTTACCCAAACGCTTAATTTCTTTATCAACCTCGGCCTTACCTACGATAATATTTTCGCTTCTCTTCTCTTTTTTGAACCACTGCCGGATTTTGCTTCTTGCCTCACCCGTCTTAACAATTTTCAGCCAATCTCTGCTTGGGCCCTTTGCTCCTTGAGAGGTGATTATTTCTATTATGTCGCCGTTTTGCGGTATTTTATCAATAGAAACAATCGATCCGTTGACTTTCGCACCTATCATTTTATTACCAACGGCCGAGTGAATTGCATAAGCAAAGTCTATAACGGTAGAACCTTGCGGCAAAGAAATTACATCGCCTTTTGGAGTAAATACGAATGTCTCATCGTGGAAAATATCGGTTTTGAACGAGCGCATAAACTCCTCAGGATCTCTTGTGTTTTCATCCGATTCAAGAATTTTAGCAATCCAACGGAGTTTTTCGTCCATATTGGAATCGGCCTGTTCTCCGCTCTTATACTTCCAGTGAGCTGCGATACCGTATTCGGCCTCTTCGTGCATTTGCTTTGTTCTTATTTGGAGTTCAAATGGGATACCGCTTCTTCCAATAACCGTGGTGTGTAAGGAACGATAGAGATTGGGTTTGGGAGTTGAAATGTAGTCTTTAAATCTACCGGGTACGGACTTGAAAAGTTCATGAAGAAGACCAAGCGCGGTATAACACTCAAGTTCTGTATCCACGATAATTCTAACAGCGTAGAAGTCGTAAATTTCATCAAAAGACTTGTTATAGGTGTACATCTTCCTGTAAAGGCTGTATACAGATTTAATACGTCCTTCCAGGTGAAAATTTATACCGTTCTCGGTAAGTTTATCAGATATAATTTTTTTGGCTACATCGATAAAATCTCCGCTTTGACCGAATTTCAAGTCTATCGCTTCCTTGACCTCGTCATAACCGACCTTATCCAAATAGAAAAGACTTATATTTTCAAGTTCTTGTTTAATTTTTTGGATACCCAATCTGTGAGCGAGAGGGGCGTAAATATACATTGTTTCAAGCGCGATTGCGCGTTGACGCTCCTCTTTTTTTGCAAACAAGGTACGCATATTATGAAGCCTGTCGCAAAGCTTAATAAATATAACCCTGATGTCCCTGTTCATTGCAAGAAGCATTTTTCTAATGTTCTCAATATGCGCCTCTTCTTTGTCAGCAACCTGCACCTGAATAATTTTTGTAAGACCGTCAACGAGCATGGCTACTTCTGATCCGAACATCTTGGCAACGGTTTCCAGGCTGGTTTTATCTGCACAATCCTCCACCACATCATGTAAGAGAGCGGCACAAATTGAATCTGTGTCCAGCCCTAGCTCACATACGATAACGGCGACCGCTACCGGATGTGAGATGTACGGTTCCCCGCTTTGTCGGAACTGTCCGCCGTGTAGCGATTTTGCGTAGGTGAATGCTTTTTTAATTTTATCTATATCGTAATTTTTTTCGTTTTTCTCGACAATATCGAGTAGGGGTTTTAACTCAGCAAACATACTTTTTCTCGAATTTATGAAATCTCTTTCTTTTGTTGTAGTCTTAATCTTCTCAATAAATTGGATTTGTCAAGTTCGGTTTTGGAAGAAGTATAATGGAGTTTGAATTTATATATTTCCTTCTGAACTTCTTCTATTCCAATGAGGTTAAGTTCTATAAATACCTTGACGATGATTTTTAACTTTATATAATTAATCTTAATTTTAGAACGGTATCCCGAAAGTTTTGAACACAAATCTCGGTGTTCAAAAGTATCGATTCCACTTCTAACAGAATTAACAAGGAATCTATAAACATACGCGAAATCTTCCCTTGTGGGTAGTATATCTTCCTCCGGAGAGAAAACTCCGCCGTTCCAAATTTCTTCAAATCTTGCGACTTCCTCTTTGTTCTGTGTCTTTTGACTCGCAGACCTGCGAATGTCTTTAATAATGAGTTGAACACTTCTTCTTCCAAGCCACTCGTTGATGTCAATATTAAAAATAACATCTACCTTATCGCCATTGTAAATTTTAAGAGAGTTAGGCGTATTTGAAAAATACATAGCAGATACAGTATGCTTTCCGTCTGTCAATGTAAATCTCGTATGCTTTCCTTCGCTGATAGATGCGATTTCTCCTACTATACAGTTGCTAATCAAAAATGTAGGTTGAGGATTTCCTACTCCATAGGGCTCCAATTTTTGTAGTTGTTGAGCCAAAGTAAAGGATAAATCTTGAAACTCGATTTCACAATCTACGTCAATTGTGGGAGTCATATCAACAGTTGACAATGTTCTTTTTGCATATTCATTGACCCGTTTGATAAATTCAGGTAGCTGCGCCCTGCTTACCGAAAGTCCGGCAGCGAGTTCATGTCCGCCAAACTTTGTCAAAGTGTCGGAACATTCGCAAAGCGCGTCAACGAGATTCAGCCCTTTAACGCTTCTTCCCGATCCCTTGCCGATACATTCGTTATCGTCTGTAACGCCTTCGTTCCCCTCA
>JAZUPQ010000128.1:0-7216 GCA_045605265.1 Eubacteriales bacterium
GCATATATCTCTTTTCGGTCTCGTCGTCAAGGCCTTCAAGCTTTTGAGCATCGGAGAGAGTGCCGAGAGTCGCGATTGTGAGAACCTGTGTTTGTCCTCTTGTGAAAAGACCTGATCCGTGAACTCTCGGAATTACGCCAACCTCACTTGCCAAAGGTCTGATTTCGTCCATTCTGCGTCCGTCAACACGCTTTTTGTCAACGAGAAGCCAACGGCGTACAATCTTCTTTTGGATTTTATAGATAAGCTCGGGGAGAATTACCTTAATATCCTCGTATTTTTCTTCAAATTTAGCAACGATATCGTCCATAATGGGTTGCATTTTAGCGTCTCTTACGTTCTTGTCATCTGTGTCAAGAGCTTCCATAACAGCCTTTTCACAGTATGCAAAAATTTCGTCGAACATATCGTGGTCAAGCTCGCATGAGGGATACTCAAACTTCGGTTTGCCGATTTCCGCTACAATACCGTCGATAAACTTAACGAGGCCGCGAATTACCTCGTGGGCCTGCATAATTGCGTCGTACATTACCTCATCGCTTACTTCGTTTGCGCCTGCCTCAATCATTACAACCTTGTTTGCAGAAGCGGCAACGGTAAGTTCAAGGTCGCTTTTTGCTCTTTCCTCAGCAGTTGGGTTAACGACGATTTTGCCGTCTACGAGTCCCATAAACACGCCGCCTATCGGTCCGTTCCACGGAATGTCCGAGATTGAGAGGGCGATCGACGCGCCTATCATAGCGGTGATTTCGGGAGAGCAGTCGGGGTCAACCGACATAACCGTCAAAAGCAGAGATATGTCGTTTCTCAAATCCTTGGGGAAAAGAGGACGGATAGGACGGTCGATTACACGGCCTGCCAAAACCGCCTTTTCGCTCGGCTTACCTTCTCTTTTAAGGAAGCCGCCGGGAATTTTGCCCACTGCGTACATTTTTTCATCGTAGTCAACCGAAAGAGGAAGGAAATCTATCCCGTCTCTCGGCGCTGCCGACGCCGTTGCGGTTGCAAGAACGGTCGTCTCGCCGTATTGAACGAGCGCCGCGCCGTTTGCAAGACCTGCGATTTTGCCTGTTTTAACTACCAATGGTCTGCCTGCAAGCTCGTAGGTAAACTCTTTGTAGTTATCGAACGTTTTGAAATTTTCTACCATTTCGTTTTTCCTTTCTGTTGGACCAACAATGCGGTAGCACTTAACTATGCCCTTGTTATCCTCGCCCTTGACATCAAGAGCATAGTTAACTGCTACTTGCCGTTGCTGAGTCCGATTTTTATATTTTTTTCTTTCTGTTTTTAGAGCAAAGGGGAACGAGAGGCAAGCCTCCGTTCCCTTTTTCCGATTATTACTTTCTCAAACCGAGTTTAGAAATAACTGCTCTGTATCTCTCAACATCCTTCTTTGCAAGATATGCAAGAAGCTGCTTTCTGTGTCCAACCATTTTGGAAAGACCTCTCTGAGAGTGGAAATCCTTTGGGTTCTTTTTGAGGTGCTCGGTAAGCTCGTTAATTCTGGTTGTGAGAATAGCAACCTGAACCTCGGGAGAACCGGTGTCTCTCTCGTTGATTTTGTAAGTTTCGATGAGAGCGGTTTTTGTTTCCTTTGAAATCATTTTTCTTCACCTTTCTTAAAATTTATTTTCCTAAAACCCAGTATGGCGCGGGTGAAAAGCGCAAGCCACGCAATAGACTGTATCCAAAACGGAGCAAGGTCATACGCACATACCAAGCCATAGGCCTTAAAGATTATAGCATATTATTTTATATTTGTAAAGGGGTTTTTTGAAATTTTGCGCTTTTTATCGGTTTTTTGCCCGTTAGTACCGCCCCGTGTCAATTTTCAAATACTCTCTTGCTCTTTTCGATGAGAAAAAAATAGGGTGAGGCGGGCGAATTGAGTATTTTAAACTCGCTCGGGCAGATTTTGTATTTGTTAAGAGATTTCAGATATTCTCTTACCATATTTCCCTCTCTTTCCCCTTCCTCGTGTCCGGGGTAAATCGCTACTATCAAAACGCCGTCGGGCGCTAAAAGCTCTATGGCTCGCTCGATAGCGGGCATAGTGGTCTCACAAAGGGTTGTCACCGTTTTTTTGTTGCTCCCGGGCAGGTATCCCAGATTGAACATTCCCGCCTTGATGGGCTCTTTTACGAACTCACGCACTCTGTGGTGAGAGGCTAAAATCAGTGTGTAATTATCGGGGGCGTTGCTTTTTTCAAGAAGGTTTCTCGTTGAGATTAAGGCCTCCTCCTGAATATCAAAGGCATACACCCTTCCGCTCTCTCCGACCGTTTTTGACAGGAACAAGGTATCGTTTCCGTTGCCCATAGTGAAGTCTACGGCAGTCTCGCCTTCGCCGAGATGTTGAAGAATAAAATATTTGTGCAACTCAGTCAATTCCACCATTATTCCTTACCTCCGGGCAGACTCGGCTTTACATACGCCGTGTAATTGGTTTTGTAGGTTACGAAGCCGGGCTTTGAGCCCTGGGGCTTCTTGATGTTTTTAATTCGGGTGTAGTCTACTGCGATATTCTCCCCCTTCGCCTTGGAAAAATACGCGGCGAGAGAGGCGCTCTCGGTATAGTCAAGGTCGCTTGGCTCTTCCCCGCTTGTAACCAGAACGACGTGAGAGCCGGGAAAGTCCTTTACGTGAAACCAAATATCGTTTTTATCCGCCATTTTGCAAGTCAGATAATCGTTTTGCAGATTGTTTTTTCCCACCAAAAGAGTCTTTCCGTCGGTGGTTTTATACTGACTGATTTTCATTTTTTGGCTCTTTTGAGGGCGGTAATTCTTCATTCGCGAGCCGTAGCCGGATTTGTGCAGCTCCTCGCGGATTTCTACCAGCTCCTGCTCGCTTTCCGCTCTTGAAAGGAAGTCGTTTACGGTATCAAGATAGCGAAGCTCACCTTCCCAATGCTTGATTTGCTCGGTCAGAACAGCCTTGGCGTTTTTGCTCTTGCTGTAAAGCTTATAAAATCTCTGGGCGTTTTGCGAGGGCGACAGTCTCTCATCTAAAAAAATCTCGATTTCGGGGCAGTTTTCCGCGTAGTAATCTATCGCTTTAAAGCTCGTCATACCCTTATTTAAGCGATACAGATTTGCGGTTATAAGGTCGCCCTTTCGCTTGTATTCCTCTCCCTTTTCGCTGTCTTGCAGGTCCTGCTTCTGAATTGCGAGCTTCTTCTCGGTTCTCGAAATCGCCCCCGACACCAAAAGTAAGATATCCTTGGCTCTGTGGCGGATTTTTTCTATTCTGTCCTTCTCGGCAAAATAGCTGTCAAAGAGATTGGCAAGGCTCTCAAAATTTGAAATTTTCGCTCTTGTGCCAAACATCGTTATGCTCATATACGAGTAGTCAAGAGGCTCGTTTCCGTCGTTATAGGCTACCGTTGGTGAGTACCCGTGTGAAATTAACAGCTTTTGCCAATCCAAAATTACCGAGTAAAGCTTCTCCCTTTCACATCTGCAAAGCGGGGTGTCAATTTCCCCCGAGGCTCGGAAGCATAGCTCCCTCGCTATGCTCATCGCCACGCCCGAATAGGTGGCGGTTATAAACTTTTCTATACTCTTTTCGGCGGGGAAAGACTCGTATTTTTTCAAAAATTCGTCGCGGTTAATCTCGATTGGAGATAGCCTTTGCTGCGCTTGGGGAATTTGGTATTTCATTCCGGGCATTACCTGCCTTATACTGCTTGCAGAGAAGTCTACAATCTTTAAGGCGTTCATCACCTTATCGTCTTTATCAAGCAATATGATATTTGCGTATTTTCCCATAATTTCGCAGATTAATTTTCTCTCGGTCTTGAAGCCAAGCTCGTCGTAGGCGGATAGTCTGAACACCGCAATTCTGTCAAAACCCAGTTGATAAACCTCCTCGATTTTTGCTCCGCCGATATACTTGCGGAGATACATACAGAACATTGGCGCGTTTATCGGGTTCTCCTTGACTGCGTCGGAAAGCTGGAGTCTCGGCGAATTTGGGCCTACGTTCAAAACAAGCCTCCTCGACACCCTGCCTGCGTGAAGCACGAGGTTGATTTCATCGGCGGTGGGTTGAAGAACCTTCTCTATTTTCGCGTCTGCGAATTCACTTGAAATTTCGTGAAGCACAGCCCTCATCATACAAGCGTCAAATGCCATACTTATCTCCTGAAAAATTTTATAATTCATTTTAGCACATCAAAAAGAAATAGTCAAGCAAAAAGCTTTGCTTGACTAATAAATTTGCATTATTTTAGGAGACAGTCCGATTTTCAGGCTTCCGTTTTCGTATTCGTATGCAAGCGTATTTTTGTCAAGGCGAATCCGTCCGCGCCCCGAAAGCTTGCCGATTTTCAAAAGATAGAGCCCAATAAATTTTAAAAGAGGAAAATCCGCTTTTCCCTCGTATTTTAAGCTGAAATCTCCGTCCTTTCCGCAGATTACCGCCAGATTTTTATTCTCGGCTTTGCCGTCTAAAAGACGGATTGAGGGCAAAATACTTTTGTCAAGAGCGTCATAATTCTCGGCAAAAATTATCTTTGTATCCCCGTATGAAGCGTACTCAGTTTCACACCCGCGAATGATTTGGTTTTGAATATTCACCCTTTGGGGCGGAATACTTATATAGGCAAATCCCAACTTCTTATAGGTCTGATACCGCTTACCCTTACACAAGAGATTCAGACCTTCAAGAGGCAGTCCGCGGTAGAAAATCAAAAACGAGGTCACCAAAAGGGCAGACAGCTCCGCCGATACGCCCTTGCAGTCAAAAGCAAAATCGTACCCCTCCCCTGATGTTGACAAGATAGAAATTTCATTTTTCAAAAGCTCTTCTTCCCGTCTTCCCGAATAGATAAAAATTTCCTTGTCAATGGCGTAAGAACCGAACTTTTGCATTTTTTTGGCCTGTATATTTTAAAATAGCCATAGGCAAGATACCTATGACTATTAATATGCTATGCTATTTTTGATATTTTGCCACTTCTTTAAGCAGCGAATCCTTTGTGTTTTCGGCTTTTCCTTCCATTACAAGCGTGAGAAGCTCCGAAAGAATTTTTCCGACCGCTTCGCCCTCAAAGCCGAGATTTATTATATCGTTTCCTTTTATTTTCAAGTCGGAAATTCTATATACGGGATTTTTCGCGAGAAGATTATCGAGCAAAAGAAGCTCGGATTTTTCAGAAGTACCTTTCGCGATTTTCAAATGCAGGACCAGACGCGTATTCTTCTCGCCAAGAAGCGAAAGTCTTTTCAAAAGCTCGCCCTCCGTGTCGGTTTTCTCGCGTACGGCGTTCAGCGCTGCAACACCCTCGCTGACGGCGGCGGTATCGCTGTGAAGCGAGCGCATCGCAAATTCAAACGCCTTTGCGTTTTCAAAAAGAGATATATTCCTGATTTTCGGATTGGAATTTTTGAAATTCTTTGCTTCGGGGAGATTTTTTCTGTCAAGGCCCGGAATTACGAGAGAGATTACGTCAAAATACTCGTCTATCACCTCGTAGGCAAATTCCCCCGCCAACAGCTTTCGCCATTCTGTCAAAATTCGCTCGCGAGAGAGATTTTTCATCAAGTGGGAAAGGTCGAAAATCGCCTTCTTCGTCTCTTCTTCAATTTCAAATCCCAGAGCCGCTCTGAAACGGATTGCTCTGAAAATACGGAGCGAATCTTCGCCAAATCTCCTCGCGGGATTTCCGACGGCGCGAATAATTTTCGCCTCAATGTCCGCAATTCCCCCGTGAAAATCCGAGAATTTATCAAAAGGGTTATAGCAAACGGCGTTCATTGTAAAGTCGCGGCGGGCGGTATCCTCGCGGATGTCGGCGGTAAAGGTCACGCCGCTTGGGTGGCGGTTGTCAAGATACTCTCCGTCACGGCGGTAGGTGGTGATTTCATAGGGCATATTATCCAAAAGAAGCGTCACAGTTCCGTGCTTAATGCCCGTTTCTATTATTCTCTCGTTATGAAATACGGCTTTTATCTCGTCGGGGGTTGCGTCTGTCGTCAGGTCGTAGTCAGAACATTCTCTGCCAAGCAAAAAATCCCTGACACAGCCGCCGACGATATCGGCGCGAAAACCGCTTTCCTTCATTTTTTCAATTATATACTGCACTCCTCTCGGAAGCACCGGCTCTCTCATTCTCTCCCCCCTATTGTTTTGCTATCTTGTATTTTACCACAGCCCGAAAAAATAGTCAAGTAATCTTGTAAAAACTATTGACATCACCGAGGCTTTATGATAGAATGTCACATATATTAACAGAGTAGAAGGCTATGCGTATAGTGTCTTATGGACGGGGAGTTGTCATAAGAACGAAGTCTCGGCGCAAATAGTGTCAGAGACGCGGTATATCCTTCGCATCCCACTGTAACAAAAGCCTGTCAAATAAGGGCTTCGCAGCCCGAAATTTCACACGCCCCCTTGGTGCAATAGATGTAGCTCTGTGCAAAATGGGAGGTGTTTTTTATTTATGAACACAAAATTCGGTAAAACCTTACGGCTTTGCGTAACCCTTTCCCTTCTTGCATCGATAAGCATTGTCGCCGGAAAATACCTGGCAATCCGAGGCGGAGACATACTCCGTTTCAGCTTTGAAAATCTGCCAATCATAATCTCCGGCATGCTCTTCGGTCCTCTTGCGGCGGCTGTCGTCGGCGTTGTAGCCGACCTGCTCGGCTGCGTCTTGGTGGGTTATGCAATCAACCCTATTATAACGGCTGCGGCTGCGGTTATCGGCGTTATTTCGGGGGTGTGTTACCCTCTTATGAAAAAGCTGAAAGCCCCCCTTGCTCTTAATATTGCGGCTACCGTTTTTCTCTCTCACCTCGTAGGCTCGGTGATAATCAAGACCTTTGGCCTTGCGGTGTTTTACGATATGGATCTTTGGGTTCTTATGCTTTGGCGCGGTCTCAACTATTTGATTGTCGGAGCGCTTGAAGGCGTTTTGCTCTATTTTCTTATGAAAAACAAAATGTTTCTATCTGCGGTAAAGCCCCTTTCAAAAAAAGAAAGCAGACCTAAAATGAGCTACGAAGACGCCTTGAATTATATTCACGGAGTCGATTGGACATTCTGCAAGCCGGGGCTCGATCGAATATCGATTCTTTGCAAAAAACTCGGCAATCCGCAAAAGAATTTAAGATTTATTCACGTTGCCGGAACAAACGGAAAAGGCTCGTTTTGTTCTATGTTATCCAGCATTTTGACAACTAATGGTTACAAAACAGGGCTTTACACC
>JAZUPQ010000129.1:0-28293 GCA_045605265.1 Eubacteriales bacterium
CCGCCGATTTTATCTTCGAAAGAACCTTGTTTACAGCGTTTGACTTTGCTTCAGCCTTAGACTCGCCCTCACCGATTTCCGCAAAGGAGTCGAAACGGCATTCAACGATGAATATTCTCTTTGTCGGGGTGGATTTTTCACTTTCTCCAAGGTCCTTGTAGGCGGGACTCGCTTTTCTTTGAGAGGCGGCGTATTCTTTCAGCTTCGCAGCGGGAGATACGGAGCTTGCGAGATTTGATTTCGCCTCTTTCTCCGCTTCGGATTTTAACAGTTCGAGAGCGATTTTAGCGGCTTCCGTATCGGCAATTTTTTGATTTTTTCCCTCGCCCACAGCATAGAGCTTTTCGCCGATATAAACCCCTCTTTTGTAGGATTTTTTGTGGTCGGGACCATCTTCCGCAATCGTTTTGTAAATCGGAGCTTCACGCTTGTGAATTTTGTTTGCGCACCACTCTTGAAGGGCGTTTTTGTAGCTTTGGATGGGGGGCGTGTCGCTTTTTTGATAGCTTTTAACATCCAAAAGTCTCTCCACGACCGACATTACCCGAGCTATGTCAAAGCCCGTGTCAATGTAAATCGCTCCTATGATTGATTCGAACAGGTCCTCTTTTACGGACATCTCGTTTTCCACGCCGAGCTTGCAGTCGCCCTCGCTCATAAGCAGATAGCCTTGAAGTCCCATTTTTTCAGTGGCAAGGGAGAGATTTTTTTTGTCACTCAGCTTGGATTTTATGTTAGAGAAATCGCCTTCGCTCCAATCGGTCTTCAGTCCCTTGTCACACCTTTTGCTTTTGCTTTTCATAAGCAGTGTTACAATGGAGAGGGAAAGGGCGCTGTCACCGAAAAATTCAAGCACCTCGTTTGATTGAGAGGCGTCGCTCGGATGCTCGTTGCAATAACTGCTTCTGGTGAACGCTTGCTTTAAAAGCGATTTGTCTTTAAAGGTGTAGCCAATCTTCTTTTCTATCTCCGAAAAATTAAAATTCAAATCCATTTACAAATCTCCCCAAACTATTATATGCTAAATTTTATCATCAAAAGTACCCCTTGTCAAGTATTGTCTTGACTTTATCTGACTTTAATGTTATTATATATGTAACTATAACTTTGCCGAGGAAGGGAAAAACTTTATGCAGAATAAGAGTTTCCTGTCAACATTAGAGTCATTTTTTGATATGGCGATAAACGCCTTTGCCTTGTTTGTGGCGTACATAATAACCCTTTTCGTGTGCCCTGAAAATATAATCAAGGTGGAAAGTCCGTACGCCTACGTGATATTTTTCTTAAATATTCTCCTCTTGTCGTTTGTCTACCACCTGTTCAACGTTTACAGGTCTAACAGATACAGGAGCGAAATCCACGCCATTCCCGAAATACTTAAAGTAAATTTCGTATTCTTCGGCGCGATGGCATTCGTGGCTGTGCTTTTTGTAAACGATAACGAATATAAGACCTTCGTGCTTTTCTGGTATTTGTTCTGGTTTGTGACCAGCACGGCGTTTCTTACCTTCAAACGCCACACCATCAAAAAAGTCTTGAAATATTACCAGAGGAGCAGTTACGAGCTTAAAAAAGTAATTATTCTCGGCGATAACGCCGTGACCGCCGCCGCTTACATAAAAGAAGTGGTTAAAGTAAATAACAACGGTATTATGATTCTCGGTTACGTTGGTAACAATATGGACGAGGGCGAGGTCGGAGTTGAAAAGCTCGGAGGATTTGAAGATCTGGAAGAAATTCTCGAAAAATATAAGCCGAACGAGGTTGTGTTCGCTATCGACTCCTACAAAAAGGAGAAAATCATATCGCTTGTAAATATGTGCGACGACCGCTGCGTAAAGGTTTATTTCCTGCCCGTAATGTACGGATATTTCAAGACTCCGAACCAAGTGGAAAAAATGGGCTCGCTCCCGATGATAAACATTCACTCCACGCCTCTTGACAACAAAGCAAACGCGGCGTTAAAGCGTCTGATAGATATTATCGGCTCTGCCGCTTTGATTGTTATGACCGCTCCGATTATGCTTGCGGCGGCAATCGGAGTTAAGATTTCCTCTCCCGGCCCCGTTTTCTTCAAGCAAAAGAGAGTGGGAAAAATGGGCAAGGTTTTCACTATGTACAAGTTTCGCTCAATGGTAGTAAACAATCAGCAAAACGAGAAATGGACGACCGATACCGACACGAGAAAGACCAAGTTCGGAAATTTCATACGCAAAACCTCAATAGACGAGCTCCCTCAGCTTTTCAACGTCCTTCTCGGCTCAATGTCTCTTGTAGGACCGAGACCCGAGATTCCCGTGTTCGTAGAGCATTTTAAGAAAATAATTCCGCTTTATATGGTAAAGCACTATGTAAAGCCGGGTATGACCGGTCTTGCCCAGGTAAAAGGACTCCGCGGAGATACTTCGGTAACCGACAGAATTCACGAGGACATCGAATATATAGAAAACTGGTCGCTTTTCCTTGACATACAGATACTCCTTCTGACACCCTTAAAGGCTTTTAACAGCAACGAGAAGTACGCGGGCGACAGCAAGGACGGGGAAAATTCCGACTCCGAAGAAAATCAGGATACCGATTCAGGCGAGGAAAAATAAACGATTTGAAAATCGAGGAAAATTATGAAAAAAATACTGTACGCCGCAGGAACAATGGCGCATATAAACTGCTTTCACCTTGACTGTATAAACCGACTCCGTCAGGACGGAAACACCGTATTGACTATGGCGAACGGAGAGGGCGCGGATTTTAACATACCGTTTCAAAAGAAGATGTTTTCTCTTAAAAACTTGCGAAACATCGGTAAAATCAGAAGTATTATTAAACGAGAAAAATTCGATACGGTAATTCTCAACACCACTCTCGCGGCCTTTTTTATCAGACTTGCTCTCGGTAAGAAAAAACGCCCAAAGGTCATAAATATCGTACACGGGTATATGTTTAGCGAAAGACCGAGAGGGAAAAAAGAAAAGATTTTTCACCTCGCAGAGAGATTCGTGGCAGGCAAAACCGACTACGCGCTGGTTATGAACCAAGCGGATTTCAACAGCGCGGGAATCTACCGCTACGCCATAAACGACGCGATTAAAATTGACGGAATGGGCGCTTTTGTTTCACCCGATAAAAGCAACCGCAAAGAAATCCGGCAGAGTCTATCCTGCGAGGATAAGTTTGTTATGAGCTTCGCCGGCGAAATCTGCGATAACAAAAACCAAAGCTTTTTAATAAATGCTCTCAAAGAGATAAAAGCGAGTCTGCCGGGTGCGGTTCTATGGCTTCTCGGAAAGGGAGATAAAAGCGAAGAATATAAAAAGCTTGCAGCCGATTTGGGACTTTCCGACTCGGTATTTTTCCTCGGATACAGGGACAACCCCTGCGACTTTATACGGGCGTCGGAGCTATATGTCTCCGCCAGCAAAAAAGAGGGGCTTCCGTTTAATATCATCGAGGCTCTCGGCTGTAAAAAAACGGTGCTTGCCAGCGATATAAAAGGTCAGAACGACATTATCGAGGACGGAGTGAGCGGTTTTCTTTACGAGAGCGGAAATCTACGCGAATTTGTGGAAAAAGTCCTTGATTTTGCTAACGGCAGGATTGCTCTCGATGAAGAAAAAATGTACGAAAGATATAAAATTTACTCCAAAGAACAGGCGTTTTTAAAAACATACGGTGTGATAAAGGAGATTCTTTAAAAATGAATAAGCTCTTAGAGAAACTAGACCGCCGCAAGCTCTATCAATTTTACAACGGATATTTATATCCGCTGTTAATCGCCTGCCTCATCATACTTGGCGCGGTAACGGGCATAGAGCTTTACACGATGACGCTTCACGTGCTGCTTGCATTCGGAGCTCTCTTGATTTGCGACAGTTCAAGACCGATAATGATTACCCTCTGCGCCTTCACCTTCCAGATATCTATCATAAACGCTCCGCAAAGACCGTATTATTCGGATTATTTCACAAACACCTATGTAATAGTATGGTTGGTAGTATTGTTTTCTATTCTGCTTACAGGTCTCGTTGTTTTTGCGGTGAAAAACAAGGTTTTCGCCTTAGAAAAGCTCAAAAAAACACCGTTGATTTTGCCAACGCTCGCGTTCAGTCTGGCTCTCTTAATTAACGGAATTTTTTCGGGAAAGTGGCAGCCGCTCGGTATGTTTTTCGGCTTTGCCAACGTCTTTTCATACCTCTTGGTGTTCATTTTCATATACAACGGATTTTCAAAGAATGATACCGCAGAGGAGCTGGGAAAATATTTTTCTTATATTGCTCTTTTGTCGGGAGTAATTTTATCTGCGGAAATGCTTCATCTTTTTATCAGCCGCTGGGACGAGGTTATTGTAAACGGCTCAATTGCAAAGGCTGAAATCGTGCTGGGCTGGGGAGTGTGGACGGTTGTCGCCCTCTGTTTTGCAATAGTTATTCCTTTGATATTCTACGGTATGATGAAGAATAAATACCCATGGCTGTATTTCGCCGTGGCGACGGTGTGCTACGTTATGTCGATACTTACGATGTCGAGAAACGCCCTCGTGTTTTCCAGTCTTACTTACGCCGCCTGCGTAATTATTTCCTGTTTCGTCGGCAGACACAAAAGGGTTTTCAGAATAATTACCCTCGCGGGAATTTTGCTCGTGGCTGTTTTGGGTATCGCGCTTTGGGACAGGATTTCTGTAATTTTGAAGGACTACCTTGACAGAGGATTTTCGGATAACGGAAGATTTGAAATATGGCGCGCCGCCTTCGATTCATTTTTGGATTCGCCCGTTTTCGGCTCGGGATTTTACGGAATGGATCTCGGCGGAGGACAGTTTGGATTCATTCCCAAAATGGCTCATCAAACTATACTTCAAATTCTCGGCTCAATGGGCGTTTTCGGTATTGTCTGCTACGGGTATTACCGCGTCAGCACGGTTATCGAGGTGGTAAAAAAGCCGAATACCTTAAAGACGATGATGGGAATATCGATTCTCACGCTGGTCTTTGAGGGAATGCTTGACAATTTCGCGTTCAGTTTTTACCCTCTGTTTTTTACGGTTATCGCATTGGCGATTATTTGCCGTTCCAATCAAGAAAAGCAGACGAAAATTAGCGAAAATGTAAATTAAAATAGTCAAAAATGCATATTTTGAATTAAAAATCAAAAATAAATTAAATCAGCAATCGGACTTGCCTTGAAAAGTCCGATTGCTTTTTTGTTCAAAAAAACTTGCGGCTTTTTGTATATATTTTACGAAATTTATAAAGAAAGTGTATTTATATTGACTTGTTTTTTAAAAAATGTTAAAATTAGATATAAAAATAAAAATCTGTATGGAGAGATTATTATGAGTAAAATCAAGAAACTGTTTATGCTTGCGCTCTGCTTGGCAATTATCGGTAGTGTTTTTTGCGTTGCGGTAATGGCTGAGGGCGAGCCTACTAAGGTTTTGTGTACCAAGGGTTCATCTTCCGATTATGAGGGGTTGGACTTTGAGTATAACGCCAACGTAGGCGATCCGGGTGCAAATATGGCCGATGCCGAGCTTGAAAACGGTATGGGCGGCCGTCACGGAATTATTTCCAGCGCCAAAAGCGGCGGCAACGGATACATACATTTCTGGAATACGAAAGGTACTCACATGAGCACCACTCCCTCTTTTTTTGGTATTAAGGGCGGATATTTCAACAACGACGCTTGGTCAGCGGCTCACTATGATTTTGTAACCGCCGATTTCGATATTTGCGCTGACAGCTATATAGACGAGAACGGCAATTTCACAGATGAAAATACAGGAAAGCTCTCTTATCCGACGGGCGCGTACATGGAGTTTTACGCTCGCGGTAACTATTCAAATCAGAGCGGCACCGTAGGTGCTTCGGGCAACAACCGTATTTACTTTTATGAAGACGCAAACGGAGTTTGGTATCTTGTATACGGCACGCCTTCTTCCTACGCTACGCCGGATAACCCTGACGCTTGGAAGGATGTTATTCCTTACTACGAGCTTCCGAGAACGGCAGGCGAGTGGACTCATCTGACTTTCGTTTTCGATATTTCCAACGATGAAATTCTCGACGACTCCGGTGAATTGCTGGGTTGGACCTTCTCTCAGTCGGACTTCTATGTATATGTCAACGGAAATCTCTTTTTAACCCGCGAGGATGTGATTAATCCAAAGGCAGACACGGGTACAACTGTTTTTCCTGTCGGAAAACGTCCCTATTCCAACTTTGCCTTCGACTCTATAAGATTTAGCCTGACTCTTGATACGAAAAAAGACGTTTCTTTGGGTATAGACAATACTGCCTGCCACTACTATGAAAAGGGTTATACGGGCGGTCTCGATAAGGTTGTCGCAGACCCGGCAAAGACGCTTGCAGAGGCCGACACGGCGATTGCGGGCAGATACGTATTACCTTATCCCAATAAGCCTATCGCTAATATCGGAGACGTGGATTACTACATCGAAGGCAACGCTTTTGAAGCTCTTGAAGAAAATTCAAAGCTCGAGCTTCAAAAAGATATGGTTGCGACCTGCAACGTCAAGTTCCCATTCACAGTTGATACCAACGGATACAAATTCAACCATACAACCGTTGAATACGACAGACAGGAAATCGGTGAAATGATTTATTTCACCAAGACTACCGACCCGCTCGTAATCATATTTGACGGTTCTGAAACGGGCGATGCCACAAACGGATATTTTTACGATGATTCAAGTATCGTTTCCGTGGGCGGTGTTCCCAAATTCCCGAAAGAAATTCAGAAATATCAGTACGCTCTTGACGACGGAGTTCAAACCGACGTCGTAATGGAATACCACTACGATAAGACTCTTGATAAGATGCTTAAATTCATAGGCTGGTCTACCGAGAAGGGCGCTACCGAGCCTATGGAGACGCTTCCCACGATAACCCAAGAGGACGTTTACTACGGCGTTTACTTCATATACCCCGTATATGAAATCGTAGATTGCGCATACTTCGTCGAGATTGACGGTCAGAGATGGGGTTACCTTAATTACGAATCCCTTTCTGCTCACACCTCAATCAGCGGAGCGAAAATAATATTTAACGAAAGATACGACACACATCTCTCCATTGAAAATAATCTCACGCTCGTCACGGGCGATTCTGTTGTTACTTATTATTCCGAAACTCAAATCGCAAGCTTCTCCGACGGCGTTTATACGTTCAGAGACGTAACTGCAAGCGATTACGTAGAATTGAAATGGCTTGATTACGCGGATGGCGTAATCGAGACCTGGAACGTAATTCCGGGTAACACCTTTGACGTATACGATATTGACGCAGAGCTTGACGAATTCTACTATGACGCCGAGATTTCGGTTGATAAGGTTTATCAGTTCATAGGTTGGGCTGAAACAAAGGGACAGTCAACCGCTATGAAAAAAATATTTACCGTACCGCTTGATAGCCAAGGCCTTTCTCTCTATCCTGCAAGAAATGAGTTCGACTGCCGTTTTTACACTGTTTTGAACGGTGTTAAGACGGGTTATCATACGGACGACAGCTTCTATTCCGCATTTACCGTTGACGGCATTGAGATAATTCTCGCTACCGATTATCCGGAGCTTCTCTACATCGAAAATAATATTAAAATAGTAACCAACGGTCATCCGATTCAGTATTATTCCGCAAAGAAGATTGCAGACGTTGAGGATGGAGTATATACGTTCAGAGATGTAACCGACGACGATTACGTTGATGTAGTTTGGCTCGATTACGCAGGCGGAGAGGTAATTCGCCTTGAAAATCAAATCCCCGGTAATACGATTAATATTCCGAATATCGATAACAAGATACCCGGCAACGTTATGAGCGGAGGCAACAATTACTATACTACTTACGCTAACTGGTATCCGACTCACGTTGTGACTGCGGGCGAGAACAGAGTTTCTCCAAATAACCTTGCAGAAGCATCTCCCGAAATCAATATTCAGGGCATTAAGTATAATTTCAGCGCGCTTTCGTACTTTAAGCTCAACCTATACCTTCCGATTCCCGTAACCAATGATATAGAGTTTTTGAATGCCGGAGCGGTTAAGGTTTCTATCGGCGGAGCAGAGTATTGGATGCTTCCCAATATGGCTACAATCAACGCAGACACCATTGACGAGCTGACAGTTCAGATAAGAATAAAGATTCAAGGCGAAGAGCAGGTACAGGACGTTACCGTTTCGCTTCCGGAATACTTTAACGCCGTGCTTGAAAAAGAGGATGTAACTGCGGCTGAAAAGAATCTTATCCTCGCAGCTATCAACTACTGTAACGAAGCGTATAAACTTTGTAACGATAACGAAAGCCACCCCGATTACGATGCAATAGTCAGCGCAAACAGAGACTTCTTTGACGCTGTAAATGCAGAAATCGACGGTATCAGCGCTACCTCAATTCCCGCGGCAGTTAAAAAATATATAACCGGCATTACGCTCTACTTTGAAACCGGTGATTTCAGACCCACCTACGCTTTCGTGGTTAAGAGCCAAACCAGCGACGGTTATGTTCCGGGCCCCGGAATGCTGCCCGACAACACCGGACTTGCGGACGGTGAATTCGGCATTGTAGTCACTATTAACGGAGTGACATACGGTACCAAACGCATTGAAATCGCGGAAGGCGAGTATATTCTTGTGGTTGACGAGACGACAGCAACGGAAACAATTCCTGCGTTCTCGATGAACGATAAGTTTAAGTTTACGGTTTCATACAGCCAGGCGGGTCAGATTAAAACTCCTATTCTCGTTAAGAATAAGACGTATGACCTTGCGTCCTACATTCTTGGCGTAGGCGATGGCAACGACTCTCTCGGCAGAGCGCTCTACGCTCTTGCAAGCGCGGCAGACGCTTATAACACCGAGGCAGGCAAATCCGACGATGTTATGATAATCGAAAACGATTAATATTAAAGCTCTTACAAGGGGCTGCTCCATTTAGGTGAAAACCAAAACGGAGCAGCCCCTTCTTTTATTTGCCACTGTTTCCATATATTTTACATTGAAATGAAAATCTTTCTATGTTATCATAAAAATATGAAGGAAAGGAGAAAAAATGAAGAAAATTGCAAACACTTTACTGTCTTTATCACTGTCACTTTTAATTCTGTTCTCACTCTGTTCATTCACTGCAAACGCCGCGGAAAACGGGAGAAAAATCGATGAAGAACACTCGGTTTCCAATACAAGCCTTGATAAAAATTATATAGGAGAACATCAGGTAACCTCAAAGTATATATCAAGCTACAAAAAGGTCTCTCTTACATATAATGGAAATCAACTTAATATTGACTCTCGCACCATAAACGGAGTAACTTACGTTCCTATTCGCGCCTTTATAAACTCAATCAGCAGCGCTTTGACCGTAACCTACAACAGCTATACAAGAACAATCTCGGTTAACGGAAGCGGGCTGAATTTATCCGTCAAAGACGGCTCTCGAATCGTTTACGCAAACGGCAGAGTGCTGTATACTCTCTCCCCGTCGGTAATTATGACGAACGGAAGAATGTATACTCCGCTTTCCTCTTTGGTTAAGGCTCTCGGATTGAGTTTTAGTCAAAGCAGCATCCGCGGAAGCGTTAAGCCCTTGCAATCTGCGGAAAAGTATTATGCCGAAGATGCAGTCTATTGGCTTTCGAGAATAATAAACGCCGAGAGCCGCGGCGAGACCTTCCTCGGTCAAATAGCAGTGGGCAACGTAGTGCTCAACAGAGTTGCATCACCGCTTTATCCAAACACAATTTGGGGTGTAATTTTTGACAGAAAATACGGCGTTCAGTTCAGTCCTGTTCTGGACGGAACAATTTACCAAAAGCCGACCGAAAGCTCCGTGCTTGCCGCTAAAATCTGTCTTGAAGGATTTTCAATCAGCAACAGAACTCTGTTTTTCTTAGCGCCCAGATACGCTCAGTCCTCTTGGATACCCAATTCGCGCAAATACGAGTTCAGTATAGGCAATCACGATTTTTATTCATAAGTTTTTGAAAAATACTTGAAAATTCTACTTTAATATAGTATACTGTATCTGTAATAATTCACTCTAAAAGGAGTTTTTGAGATATGGTCTACAGAATTAAAATAGCGGGACTTGAACGCGATCTCCCCCTTTGTCCGATAAGCGATGAACTGAACATTGGCGCATTCGTTCTTTTTGGTGACGTGGAGCTGACAAATAAATGCGCTGAGGAGCTTTACAAAAAAGCCCCCGAACACGACGTTATGATAACTGCGGAGTCAAAGGGTATTCCGCTTATTCACGAAATGTGCCGACTTTCAGGCAAAAACCGTTATATCTTGGCTCGTAAATCCGTGAAGCTTTATATGAAGGATGTCATTAAGTGCGAGACGCAATCCATCACCACGTCGGCAAAGCAGACTCTGTATATCGACGGAGACGATGCGGAATTTATGAGAGGCAAGAGGGTGCTGGTTGTGGACGACGTTATCAGCACCGGCGGCTCGCTTCTTTCACTTGAAAATCTCGTAAATCAGGCGGGCGGCACGGTGGTTGCCAAGATGGCGATACTCGCGGAGGGAGACGCTATAAACCGTCCCGACATCATTTGCCTTGGCAAGCTTCCTCTCTTTGACAAAGAGGGC
Organism: Eubacteriales bacterium; assembly: GCA_045605265.1. Taxonomy (GTDB): domain Bacteria; phylum Bacillota; class Clostridia; order Oscillospirales; family CAG-272; genus UBA1740. The sequence continues at coordinate 10,607 of JAZUPQ010000129.1, forward strand.
AACCCCATAGACTAAAATTAAAAATTTTCACTCGCGGCATGGTTCTTTTGCCGCGAGTTTTTCTTTTTACCCCATACCCGTGTGAAATTTTTGCGCATAAAAGCTCGAAAATTGTCAGCTTTTCAAGCTCGTACTTTTGCTGTTTTCCAAAACGAACGGTAAAATTCTATATTTGAGAGGTCAATCTTTACATATTTTTCCATTCCAGCCGATAAAATCTATTGACTTCATCGCTGTTATGTGTTATACTAAACTTAATTGTATTATATTATTTGTATATTTTTAAAGGTTTAAAATCTTTCGGTATACTTACACGCGATTTCGTATGCCGATTCCAAATGTTAAATGTCAGAGGTAAAAGATGAAGAAATTTGAAAAAAAAGTATGGCTTGCGACTCCAACTATGCACGGAGAAGAGTTGAAATATGTGACACAGGCTTATGAAACGAACTGGATGAGCACGGTTGGCGAAAATATCAATGAAGTAGAACGGATCGCCGCTGAAAAAGCAGAAATGAAATATGCGGTAGGTTTGTCTTGTTGCACTGCCGCGCTTCATCTGGCGGTAAAACACGCAGGCGAAACACTTTACGGCAAGCCTGCAATCAGTCACGGAGCATTAGAGGGCAGGCGGGTGTTCTGCTCTGATATGACCTTTGACGCCACGTTGAATCCCGTTGTTTACGAGGGAGGTATTCCCGTGTTCATTGACACGGAATCGGAGTCTTGGAACATGGACCCGGTGGCGCTGGAAAAGGCGTTTGAAATGTACCCCGATGTGAAACTGGTTGTTTCTGCGGAACTCTACGGTTTCCCCGGACGAATGGATTTGATTAAAAAAATTTGTGAGAAGCACGGCGCGCTTCTGATAGAGGATGCCGCCGAAGCAATGGGAGCAACAATTCACGGCAGGCAGTGCGGTTCTTTCGGTGATTATTCAGCTATCAGCTACAACGGCAACAAAATCATTACCGGCTCTGCCGGCGGCTGTTTGCTCACGAATGATATCGAGGTTGCAAACAAAGCTCGCAAGTGGTCCACACAAGCGAGAGAAAATGCCCCCTGGTATCAGCATGAGGAGGTAGGCTATAACTACCGTATGAGCAACGTGATTGCAGGCGTTGTGCGCGGTCAGTATCCTTATTTGGAGGAGCATATAGCAAGAAAAAAGGCAATCTATGAGCGTTACCGCGAGGGCTTCAAGAATTTGCCCGTGCAGATGAATCCGATTGTGGACGGCACCGAGCCGAACTACTGGTTATCCGCTATGATAATCGACAAGGATTATATGTGCAAGCAGGTCAGAGACGACTCGAAGGCGCTTTACATATCCGAAAAGGGCAAGACTTGTCCTACGGAAATTCTTGAAACGCTTGCAAAGTATAACGCAGAGGGCAGACCGATCTGGAAGCCGATGCATATGCAGCCGATGTACCGTCTGCACGAATTCGTGACCCGCGAAGGCAGCGGACGATGCAGAACGAACGCCTACATCGCAGGCGGCTGCGTTGACGTCGGCGCGGATATTTTTGAACGCGGCCTCTGTCTGCCGAGCGACATCAAAATGACCGCCGCAGACCAAGACCAAATAATTGAAATAATCAAATCCTGTTTTGAATAAATTAGTATGGGGATTTTAATATGTATGCAGGCTTTTTAAAACGTGTTTTGGATTTTATCCTTGCATTTTTGATTATTTGCTTAATATCGCCGATTATTATCGTTTTGACTTTAATCGGAGCGATTGCTATGCGAGGGAATCCGTTTTTTACGCAAAAGCGTCCCGGAATCATTGATAAAAATACGAAAAGTGAAAGAATTTTCCGTATGATAAAGTTCAGGACTATGTCGAACGCCAAGGATGAATTCGGGAATTTGCTTCCGGATGCGCAGCGTATGAATGGGTACGGAAAATTTTTGAGGAAGACATCTCTTGATGAATTGCCGGAGCTTTTTAATATATTGGTCGGTGATATGAGCTTTGTCGGACCGCGCCCACAGCTTGTGCGGGATATGGTTTTTATGAGCGAGCAGCAGCGTATGCGCCACAGTGTCCGTCCCGGACTTACGGGCCTTGCTCAAATTAACGGCAGAAACAATATAAGCTGGGAAGAAAAATTCGACTACGATTTGAAGTACATAAATGACAAGATTACGTTTGTCGGTGACGTGAAGATATTTTTCAAAACGTTTGTAAAGGTGTCAAAAGGCGCTGATGTTGCAAGAGAAGGAATGGCAACGGATATAGACTTTGGCGATTATCTTTTGGAAAACGGAAAAATCGACGAGGAAATATATAGAACGAAGCAAGAAGAGGCGAAAGAGCTTTTAGAGGTTTAATTATGTTTGATACGAAATTCTCGGTGTCGATGTGCGTGTATGCGCAGGATAACCCCGAATGGTTTAAAACTGCGGTCGACAGCGTTTTAAATCAAACGCGAAGTCCGGATGAGGTTATACTCGTAGTAGACGGGCCTGTTTCGGACGAGCTTAATAACGTAATACTGGGATATGAGTCGCTGACGAATTTCAGGACTATCAGGCTGGAAAAGAATGTCGGACACGGAAACGCCAGAAGAATAGGTCTCGAGGCTTGCAAAAACGAGTTGGTCGCAATTATGGATGCGGACGATATAAGCGAGAAAAACAGATTTGAGCTGGAAATTGCAAAATTCGAGGAAATTGAGGATCTGGCGATTGTAGGCGGCAATATTTCCGAGTTCATAGATACACCGGATAATATCGTTGGCAAAAGAAACCTACCGACAGAGGACGAGGACATCAAGGTATATTTAAAGAAGAGATGCCCGATGAATCTTGTAACGGTTATGTTCAAAAAGAGTATGATTAACGCCGTTGGCGGATTTATCGATTGGTATTGTGAAGAGGACTATTACCTTTGGATTAGAATGTCAATGGCGAATATGAAATTCGCAAACATAAACGAGAGCATTGTCAAGGTAAGAGTTGGCAGGGAAATGTACAGAAGGCGCGGAGGATGGCGTTATTTCAAAAGCGAAGCAAAGCTTCAAAAATATATGCTTAAAAACAAAATAATTGGATTTTCGACCTATTTTTCAAATTGCGCGAAGCGTTTTATAGTCCAAGTATTATTGCCGAACCGTTTGCGCGGCTGGATTTTCAAAAAATTTGCTAGGAGCTGATTAAAAATGAAAAAGTATAAAATCGGATATACCACCGGTGTTTTCGATATGTTTCACATCGGTCATTTGAATATTCTGAAAAGAGCCAAGGAGCAGTGCGAATATCTGATAGTAGGCGTTTCGACTGATGAGTTGTGCTTTGAGAGGAAAAATAAATATCCAATCATTTGCGAAGCGGATAGAGTCGCAATCGTTGAATCCATAAAATTTGTTGACAGAGTTGTTCCTCAGCGCGATATGGATAAGCTCAACGCTGTCAGGGAGTGCGGCGCAGATGTGGTTTTCGTGGGTTCTGATTGGAAGGGTACGCCCTCGTGGGACGAGTACGAAAAACAGTTTGCAAAAATCGGCTGCACGGTTGTTTATCTTGACCATACCGACGGAATATCTTCCACTATACTGAGAGAAAGATTGAACAAATAATGATATTTACATACAAAAAATGGGATGCTTTTTGCAAAAAGCTTTCCTGTAACGGTTTAATAAGCACAACGGTTGCCGATTGCTTTAACGAAAAAAACGAGCGTTTTTTGGTTTTGAAGCACGATGTTGAAACCGATGTAAAAAAGGCGTATCAGCTTGCGAAAATCGAAAATAAATACGCTCATAAGGGCACTTATTACGTACAGGCTTATTTGCTGGACAATCTTCAAAACATTGAGCTCCTTAAAGAAATGCAAAATATGGGGCACGAAATATCCTATCATTACGATGTTATGGATAGTAATAAGGGAGATATAGACAAGGCGATTGAGGAATTTGACTCGAACGTTAAAATGTTTGAAGAAAACGGATTTAAAATAAAAACCCTATGTCAACACGGAAATCCGATAGTTGAAAGGATAGGATACACGTCTAACCGCGATTTTTTCAGGTCGCAAAAGGTACAAGCTCTTTATGGGAAAATGTGTGACGTTATGGTTGATTTTAAAGCCAAAGCCAATGTAGAATACGATTATTATTCGGATGCCGGCAGAAAATTCAAATTCATATTTGACCCTATAACCAACGACGTGGTTAACAGCGATGAAAAAAACGTGCCGTATTCTGATCTTGATGCGCTTTTCAAGGCCTTGGAACATTCGTCCAACAATGTAGTTATAAGTACCCACCCTCATCGGTGGACTGCTTCTGCCGTCAAGTATTTGATAAAGTCGAGCACGTTTAAGTGTGTAAGAGCGATAGCAAAAATGCTGATAAAGATTCCACTCTTTAAAAGGATAATGAGCAAATATTATTATTTAGCAAAGAAAATGTAAACAGAGGTGAGTTTATGAACCGCGCTCAAAGCGTCAAAGACGTACAATCCAAGATACTCGAAACGATGAAATACATAGACAAGATCTGCCGTGAGAACAGCATAGTCTATTACATAATGGGCGGAACGGCTCTTGGAGCTATACGTCACGGCGGATTTATACCGTGGGATGACGACCTTGATATTTTTATGACTCCCGCAGAATATGAGAAATTCAAGGAAGTCTTCGAGAGGGAAAAAAGCGACACTTTTGTTTTACAGGAATGGCGGACAACTCCGAATTATTTGGAGTATGCCAAGGTGCGAATGAACGGCACTACGTTTATTGAGGAGCATTTTAAAGACCGCAAGGATATGCACCACGGAATTTACGTAGATATTATGATCTTGCATAAAGTTCCCGAGAATAAAGTCACGCAGAAGCTTGTTTATTACGAGTCAAAATTTGTCACGCTGTACGGACTGCTGCAACGAAATTGGAAGCCTAAAACAAAGGCGCAGGCGGCGGTTGTTCTTTTGATGAAGATTTTGCCTAAAAAACTAATCACGAAGCGATGTTATAAAAGAATATACAAATACGATTCAATGAACGACGGATATAAATACTGTTATTGGATAACTCCCGCGAAATTCAGAAACGGTCTTTTTGACAAGGACTTTTTTGAATCTCCCGTTGACGTTAAATTTGAGGATACCGTTCTTCTCGGATCAAAAAAAATAAAGGAATATCTCGAGTACCGTTACGGCGATTATATGAAGCTTCCGAGTGAGGAGGCGAGAAAAGCGGCAGTTCACGCTATGATTTACGATATCGAAAAGGATTACAAGGAATATTTAAATGAGTTCTGACAGAAGATTTGAAATACTGTGCGTAACGATGCATCAAAACGATTTCTCGAAAATTCAAGAAATGAATATTCATTCAAACGTTGTTTTTGCAAATCAAGCAGATACGACAGCGTATGAAGAACTTGATTTTGAAGGCAAAAAAGCAAAAATGATAACTACCGCAACTCGCGGAGTGGGGATAAATCGCAATTTGGCATTGGCGTATGCTGATGCTGACGTATGCTTATTTGCAGATGACGACGTTCGTTATGCCGATAACGCAGAGGAAATAGTCTTGCGCGAATTTGACTCGCATCCGGATGCTGATATATTTATTTTCCATCTTGAAACGGATGATTTCAAAAGGCAACAGCGTAGATACAGAGAGACTAGAAAGCACGGCAGATTCGAGAGAATGCCGTGGGGCGGAGTAAGAATTGCATTTAGACTCTCATCCGTAAAAAAAGCAAACGTTTGCTTTACCACCCTCTTTGGCGGTGGGTGTATGTTCCCATCGGGCGAGGACAGTATGTGGCTTTTAGAGGCGAAACGCAAGGGACTTAAATTTTATGTTTCCAAGGAAACCGTCGGAAAGGTTTCGTTCAACGAATCATCTTGGTTTACCGGCTATGATGAAAAGTTTTATTTTGCAAAGGGTGCGTTTTACGCTGCCGTACATCCCAAAGCCATTCGCTTGTGGATGTTGTATTTTGCCCTCAGAACAAGAAATATGGGTAAAATAAGTTTTAGCGAGAAAATCAAATGGATGAAAAAAGGAAAAATCGGATATAAAAAAATGTTGACTTATGACCAAATGAGTAAAGCCATTGACAGTAAATAAAACCGAAAAATGAGGGGGAAGAGATTTTGAGCAATCCAGTAAAATATCCAAGACTACTCGTTATAGGTAACTGTTGTTTATCAAATATTACGTCAAACGGAAGAACGCTCAGGAACTTTCTTGTGGGTTGGCCAAAAGATAAATTAGCGCAGTTTTGCCTGAGATTTGAATATCCCGATTTTGAAACTTGCGAAAATTATTACTGCGTTTCCGACGCAGATGCTTTGAATGCTTTTTTACATAAGAAGAAAGTTAACAAAGCAGAGTCTCAGCCTGCTATGACCGCTGTCGGCTCAGCTTCCGCTAAGAATCCGAGAAGAAAAGATGCTTTGGCTATGTATTTGAGAGACATAGTGTGGTCGAGCAAAAAGTGGCAGGGCAAAAATTTCAAAAAGTGGATTGATGATTTTTCTCCGGAGCTTATACTTTTTCAAGCAGGTGATTTCGCCTATCTTTGCAATTTGGCAGTAAGCATTTCAAAGGAGCGAAATATACCGATTGTAATTTACAACAGCGAGTCTTATTATTTGAAAGATTTCGACTATCTTCGCTCGCAGGGAATTTCCAAATTGTTTTATCCGCTTTTGAGAGGCAGATTTCGCAAGAGCTTTAAAAAGCTTATGAAGCGAGCCGATTCGGCAATATACTCCTGTGATATGCTGACCGAGGACTACCAAAAAAGCTTTGCAACTCCCGGCTATACTATCTACACCGCCACGGAAAATAAAAGCGAGGCGCATAGGTCAGAGAAAGAGTTGCCCACGGTTTCTTATCTCGGTAATCTGGGTGTTGGCAGGCATCAGGGCCTTGTTGATATAGCGAATGCTCTCCAAGCAATATCTGAAAAATTGCGTATCGACGTTTACGGCAAAATACCGACTTCGACGGTAAAAGAGGCGTTTGAAGCTTGCGCAGGAATAAATTATTGCGGTTTCGTGTCATACGAGCAGGTAAAGACCGTAATGGCGAACAGTGATATTCTCGTTCATACCGAGAATTTCAGCAATTATAGCAGACTCGATTTGAAGTATGCATTTTCAACAAAGATAGCCGATTCCCTGGCTAGCGGCAGATGCTTTTTGTTATATGCGCCGGAGGAAATTGCGGCATCGCAGTACCTCATTAAAAACGAATCCGCTTACGTAGTAAGTGACAAGAATGAACTTGCGCAAACCTTAAATATGCTTGTAAATAATCCCGCATCAAGAGCTAAATATTTTCAAAATGCAATGAGCGTGGTAGAGAAAAACCATACAGCAGATAAAAATTCCAAGGCATTTCAAAAAATTCTGTTAGATGCGGTTCATAAGGAGTTGTAATGTATAAAGATATCGATATATTGTTTTTGGGCAGGCTCTTTTCCAGAAAGAATGAGCAGGAGATCAGGTCAAAAGCTCGCGTGGATATGCAGGATGCGGCAAACGTTTTGCAATGGAATTTGATTGACGGATTTATTTCAAACGGTTGTCAAAAAATGACCGTAGTATCGTATCTCCCTATCGATAGCTTTCCAAATCACTATAAGGATGCCTTTGTAAAAGACGAAATCCACGAAATAGGCGATAATATAAAATTTCATCAGGTTGGATTTTGCAATATAACGAAAATAAAGCAGATTTTGAACAAAAAAGCTTGTAGCAAGGTTGTTAAAAAATGGGCGAAGGATCGCGGAGAGAGGAAAAAAGTAATTGTCTGCTACACCTGCAACAATGTGCTTATGCGAGCCATTCGCGACGCTAAAAAAAGCAATCCCAATATCACGGCAGTGCAGGTAATAGCCGATATAACCGAATTTGCGGCAAACGACACGCCTAATACTATCCGTCGGATATATACGAAAATGCAGCTTAAAACCAATGACAAGCTGTCAAGGTATGTGGATAAATACGTTTTACTGACCGAGCTAATGAAGGATAAGCTGAAAATTGAAAAGCCACACATAGTTATGGAGGGCATTGTTCCGCAGAGAGAAGAATACGCTCCCGTCTCTGAAAATGACGTAAAATCAGTGCTATATACCGGAAGCCTAAATAAGAAATACGGAATTATAGAGCTTTTGAGGGCGTTTGAAAATATCCATTCTCCCGAATACCGTCTTGTTATTTGCGGACTTGGAAACGCAGAGGAGGATGTAAGGTCATTGGCTTCTCGCGACAGCCGAGTTGATTTTAAGGGCAAGGTGACTCACAGCGACGTCCTGAAATTGCAGAGCGAGGTAACCGTACTCGTAAATCCACGTCAAAATAACGAGGAATTTACAAAATACAGCTTCCCGTCAAAAACTATGGAATACCTCTCGTCCGGAAAACCTGTTATTGCCTATAAGCTTGACGGAATTCCCGACGAATATGACGAATACATAAACTACGTTTCGGATAACACGCCCGAAACACTTGCAAAGGTTATTCAACACGTTTGCGAGCTTCCCGAAGAGGAAAGAAGCTTAATGGGACAAAAAGCGCAAAAATTTGTGCTTGAAAATAAAAACTATAAAGTCCAATCAAAAAGGATTTTGGATTTTATTGAAAAAGTTATTTGATTATCAGAAGGTGGAAAATGAAAAAGAACTTTAAAATAACCACGCCTCAACTATTCGTTTTTCTGATCCTCGCATTTTTGTTTTTGTGCGCGGTAAACGTTTTTAATCAAGCCCATATATTTTTAATTGCTGCCTTCTTGTTGTTCGCTTTTACACCCGGACGCAAGTTGTCAATGAATTCAACCCTTTTGTTATTGGTTGTATTTTCGTTTTCTATGGTTGTTTTTAACAAAGATGTTCAAAGTGGCATAAGTACCATCATAATGGCATTCTTTTATCCTATGTCTTATTTGATTGGCAGAACTTTGTTTTTAAGTGATGTTAAAACCCTTGAAGATATTCCGCCTTTGGAAAGTAAAACGATGAGCGCCGTTTGCGTTGTAGCTATCGGAACCTTTGTACACTACGTCTTGAATATGTTAGTCAATATCGGAAGAAGTGACAGAAACGTAATTGAGTTTTGGTCAAGAAAAGAGCTTAGCGCAACCGGACAGGCTACCTTTGCTTGCTTGATAATCGGCGTTGCGGCAGCAATCCTGTTTTCAGATGTAAGCAAAAAGAAAAAATTACTTGCCGCACTCGCGTTGATTGTCGTTATATCATACAATTTCATCTTGGCAGGAAGAACGCTGTTTGTCTTGCTGGCCGTAGCCGTTATCGTGTCGTATTTTTACAAAAATCTTGCTGTTGGCAAGGGAATTATAAAGTCTATCGTTATCTTTATAATTGTGTTTGCGCTTCTTGTAATTTGCTATAATTATAATATTTTTAACATTAAAACCATATACGAAAACTCTAATTTCTATGATAGATTTTACGGTGGAGAATATACGCAGGATATTGACGCCGATCACCGTATGGAATATAAGCTTTATTATATCGAGCACTTTTTTGACAATGTGTGGGGCGGAGGATATATAAGATCACAGCTTGGACACTCTGCTCACGATTTGTATCTTGACACCTACGACGAGTCGGGAATTTTCGCTCTTTTGGCAATAGTTATTTACATTTTGTCATCTTGGAGGCGTATGTTCAGATGCTTGAAAAGCAAATCGATTTCTTTAACGACAAAGCAATATGTGCTGTCTATTTATTTGGTCGTTAACATTATATTTTTCTTGGAGCCGATTATAAGAGGTATGCCGTGGCTGTTATATTTCTATTGCTTCATAGACGGTTTGCTATCTTCGGTTTTAAATCAAACGAAAGCGGTTGAACGGTAGTATTATGAAAATTGCAGAAATAAATATACTGACAAGCGGCAGCACCGGAAAAATAATGCTTCAAATCGCAAAAACGGTCAGAGAACGCGGCTCATTCGCAAGGACATATGCACCGGTTCGGTTTTTGCGAGGCAAAAAAACTGAGTTGCCGAGCATTCCCGACCATTTCTATTGGGGAAGCAGACGCGAAGCCTGCTTTCACTATTACGTAGGAACGCTGCTTGGGCGAAACGGAATGTATTCCCGCAGAGGAACCGCAAAACTAATAAAAGAGCTTGATAAGTTCGCGCCCGATATTTTGCATCTTCACAATCTGCATATGTACTGTATAAACCTTCCTATGCTTTTCGCCTATATCAAAAAGCGTAATATAAAGGTTGTCTGGACCTTGCACGATTGTTGGGCATTTACAGGCCACTGTCCGCATTTTCTGCTTGCAAAATGCGATAAATGGAAGACGGAGTGTCATCATTGTCCGCAACCGAGAGTATATCCGAAAATGTATATTGATACGTCACGCTCAATGCATAGAAAAAAGAAAAAATGGTTTTCCGGTATTAAGGATATGACTCTTGTTACACCGTCAGCCTGGCTTGCAGACCTTGTGAAGCAATCGTTCTTGAAGGACTATCCCGTAGAGGTCATAAACAATGGCATTGACCTCTCGGTGTTTAAACCTACGGAAAGTGATTTCAGAGAAAAATACGGACTTGAAAATAAAAAGATAATTCTCGGAGTTTCGTTTGGATGGAGTTACGGAAAGGGGCTTGACGTTTTTGTTGAGCTTGCAAAAAGGCTGGATACTTCCTGTTATCAAATTGTGTTGGTTGGAGTAGATGAAAATACCGAAGCCAAGTTGCCGACTAATATTTTGTCAATACGTCAAACCGCCAACCAAACCGATCTTGCAAAGATATACTCCGTTGCGGATTTATTCATCAATCCTACGAGGGAAGATACGTTCCCTACTGTAAATATAGAAGCCTTGGCTTGCGGATTGCCCGTTTTAACTGTTAATACCGGCGGAAGCCCGGAGATTATTGACGAAACCTGCGGTAGTGTTGTTGAGGTCGATGACGTCGAAGCGATGGAAGTGGAAATTATCCGTATTTGCAACGATATGCCATACTCGAAAGAGGCTTGTATTGAAAGGGCGAAGAAATTTGATATGAATGACAGGTTTGAAGAGTATGTAAAACTTTACGAAGAGGTAATAAGAAAATGAAAGTAGTTCTTGTTTCTAATTTTTACAATCATCACCAAAAGCCGCTTGCGGATGCGATGTATTCAAAAATCGGAAGCAATTATCATTTTATAGAAACGAAGAAAATCGACGAGGAACGCTTGAAAATGGGCTGGGGCGGAGAAGAAAAGCCCCCGTACGTTTTGCAGAGCTATACGAGCCCTGAAGCGATGAGTGAATGTCAGAATATCATAGATAACGCGGACGTAGTTATTGTAGGAAACGCACCGTATAAAATAGCAAAGACACGTCTTAAAAAAGGTCTTTTAACCTTTATGTACACCGAGAGAATTTATAAGAACGGCACGCCGATTCTTAAATTGCCGATTCATTTTTTGCGCTCTTTAAAAAGATACATAAGCCATAGAAATTTTTACGTATTGTGTGCCAGCGCATACACGCCGCTGGACTTTTCAAGAACCTTCGCGTTCATTGGAAAAACTTATAAATGGGGATATTTTACAGAGGTTAAAAGATACGACGACATTGATAAGCTAATTGATAATAAAATGGAATCATCGATTGTTTGGGTATCGAGATTTATTCCCTTAAAACATCCCGAAATTCCGTTGGAAATTGCAAAGAGATTGAAAAATGACGGATATAATTTTCATCTTGCAATGATTGGAAACGGAGAGCTTGAAAATCAGATAAAGGATAGGATAGAAAAAGAGGAGCTTTCCGACTGCGTTGAAATGCTCGGAGCTATGACGCCCGCAGAGGTGCGACGCCATATGGAAAAAAGCGAAATATTCCTTTTTACTTCCGACAGAAACGAGGGGTGGGGAGCTGTTATAAACGAAGCGATGAACTCTGCTTGCGCAGTGGTTGCAAACAGCGCTGTCGGCTCGGTCCCGTTTCTTTTGGTTGACGGTGAAAACGGATATATGTATAAGGACGGCGTCGCGGACGACGTTTATCAAAAGGTAAAGAGTTTGCTTGATGATTCCGAAGAGCGCAGGCGAATAGGAAAGAATGCATATAAAACGATGACTGAGGAATGGAATGCCGAAAACGCATCGAATAAACTTATCGCTCTTTGCGAAAAAATGTTATCCGGGGAGTACAAACCTTTCCCGTATGAGAGCGGAGTATGCAGCAAAGCGAAAATTCTTAAAGATAAATGGTATAAGTAATTACCGAATTTTTACCGCGGGGAATTAATATGAAAATAAAAACCGTTCTCAAAATTTTGAGAGAGATAAGCTATATGAAATCAGTTTTGCGTCGATTTGGGGATAGCTTGGCGCGCGGAAAATATCATCAACACGATTCGTTTCGCGCTTTTTCCTTAGACGAGCCGTATACCGGAGAGATGGCGAAACTGTATTTCGATAGAAATGATAAAAAAGGCAGAATGGCAAGTGTTGCAAATACGCTGAATAAAATAGGATTTTTCAAAAATAAAAACAAACGCTCCGCAGAAGACTATGAAGCTTTTTATACATCGAATAATTTTGACAAAATAAGAGAAACAAAGCTGTTTTCCTTCAAGAGAAGAAAAATACTTACAGTCTGTACAACCTTTGAAGAAATGAGCAGGCAAATTAATCTGTACAACGAGCTTAGCCGTTCCTACAATATGCCAAATGTTATAAAATGCGATAGATATGAAAACTCCATTGAAGTATCGATGGTTAATCTGCTCCGGACGGAAAACGAAATTGCTGCTCTTACTTGTATAGTAAATTCTACCGTAGCGAACAATCCTGCTGTATCAAATTTGAAATTCATTTCCCCTGAGCCGATGCTGAACATTCGCTACGAAGACGAAGAAATGAACGGCATACTAAGAAAAATCAAAAACAGAATATCTCCGTCTGTTATAGATATTCAAATTCCGCATTGTACACAGCACGGCGACCTGGCTAAAGATAACCTTTTGTACGGTGAGTGTGACGGAAAAATAGACTTTTGGTGGATAGACTGGGAGCATAAGGGCGAAAGACCGTTTTTCTACGACTATTTCTTTTACATCGTTCACTCTGCGTTCTATTACGGAAAATGGGAAGCCTTTGAATGTTACATAAATGGAGATTTGGATGCGACAATGGAACGCTTTTTTGCGCATTTCGGTTTAAATTATGAAAAACAGTGCAGATTTGATTACATTATGCTGTATCTCATATACTTTCTCAATGAACGTGTTTGTCCGATAACCGGTATTTCAACTCTGAAAAAGTATTACGAAACAGTCGAAACCATGGAGGCGAAATTGAAATAATGAAGTTAAAATTCTTGAGCGGCAAGGAGTCCAAAAATGCTATCTGGCTGATTTCGGGCAAGATTGCGCAGATGATTCTCTCGCTTTTTGTCGGAATCATTTCCGCAAGGTATCTTGGGCCGTCGAATTACGGACTCATAAGCTATGGAGCTGCATTCGTTGGCTTTTTTATGTCATTTTGCACCCTTGGTATAAATTCAATTATAGTCAAAGACTTTCTCGACAATCCCGACGAGCAGGGTAAAACGCTCGGTTCTGCGATATTGATGAGAATTATTTCAAGCGTTATCTCATCAATAACAGTAATTGCAATATCCTGTATTTTAGATTACGGGGCTTGGGAAACCGTTATAATCGTGGCGTTGTGCAGCGTTTCTTTGGTGTTTAACGCATTTGACACTATCAATTATTGGTTTCAATCGCAATACAAGTCAAACGTGACTGCCATATCGTTATTTTTAGCTTATGTTGCGACATCGATTTATAAAATCATACTTTTAATACTGAATAAGAGCGTTTTCTGGTTTGCTTTTGCATCATCTGTTGACCATATAGTGCTCAGTATTATTCTTTTGATAGCGTATAAGATACACAATGGGCAAAAGCTTTCGTTTTCCTTTGAATGTGGAAAGAGGTTGCTCAAAAAAAGTTATCATTACATATTCGCCGGAATGATGGTGGCGATTTACGCTCAAACCGACAAGCTGATGTTAAAGCAGATGCTCGGAGAAACCGAGGTAGGTTACTATGCAACGTCAGTCGCCCTTTGCGGTATGTGGACCTTTGTTTTGACGGCAATTATTGATGCGATGTATCCGACCATTATAAATAGCTTTAAACGAAGCAAAGAGTTGTTTGAAATGAAAAACCGACAGCTTTACGCTATTGTCTTTTACTTAACTGTTTTCGTTTCCGTTTTTTTTCTGATTTTCGGAGACTTTGCCGTGGAGCTTCTATACGGAGAAGAATATTTACCTGCCGCAACACCCTTAAAGGTTATAACGTGGTATACGGCGTTTTCCTACTTTGGCGTTGCAAGAAATGCGTGGATGGTGTGTAACGAAAAGCAAAAATATCTCAAATATATGTACATCGTCGCCGCAATATCAAACGTAATTTTGAATTTAGTATTTATACCTCTGTGGGGGGCATCCGGTGCTGCCCTTGCCTCGCTGGTCACACAAATACTCACGAGTATACTGCTTCCGTATTGCATAAAGGACCTACGGCCAAATGCTGTTTTAATGATTGAAGCGATTATGCTAAAAGGCATACTGTACAAGAAAAAAAGTGTTAAAAATACCAACGATTTATCTTGATGATATTAAAATAATAATGAGTACATTGGAGGAAAACAAATGTCACTTTTTGCAAACAAAACATTACTTATTACGGGCGGTACGGGGTCTTTTGGCAACGCTGTTCTGAACCGCTTCCTTACAACTGACATAGGGGAAATCCGCATTTTCTCGCGCGACGAGAAAAAACAGGACGATATGAGGCACGAATATCAAACCAAATACCCCGAATATGCAGAAAAGATTAAATTCTACATCGGAGACGTGAGAAACATCGACTCCATTCGTCCCGCGCTGGTTGGAGTTGACTACATATTCCACGCGGCAGCGCTCAAACAGGTTCCTTCCTGTGAGTTCTTCCCGATGGAAGCAGTTCGCACTAACGTAATAGGCACGGAGAACGTTCTGACCGCGGCGATTGATGCAGGGGTGAAGAATGTAGTCTGCCTTTCGACAGATAAGGCGGCGTATCCCGTCAACGCAATGGGAACGTCCAAAGCAATGATGGAAAAGGTCATCGTTGCAAAATCAAGAACGGTTGCTCCGGAAAAGACAAAGATTTGCTGTACTCGTTACGGTAACGTCATGTGCTCCCGCGGTTCTGTTATTCCGCTCTGGATTGACCAAATTCGTAACGGAAATTCGATTACCATAACCGACCCGACAATGACTCGTTTCATTATGTCTCTTGACGAGGCGGGTGACCTCGTTCTGTTCGCCTTTGAAAACGGTGAAAGCGGCGATATTCTCGTTCAAAAAGCACCCGCCTGCACAATCGAAACACAGGCAAAGGCGGTGCTCGAACTCTTTGGCGGAAGTGAGGAGAATATCAAGGTCATCGGTATTCGCCACGGTGAAAAGATGTATGAAACCCTGCTCACTAATGAGGAGTGTGCAAACGCGATTGATATGGGTAATTTCTACCGCGTTCCCTGCGATAAACGCGGACTTAATTATGACAAGTATTTCAAGGATGGAGATACCGAGCGTAATACGCTGACGGAGTTTAACTCCAACAACACAGAGCTTCTTGACGTTGAGCAGACAAAGGCGAAAATCGCTTCCCTTAAATATATCCAAGATGAGCTTGCAAAGGACAGTCGATAAAATGAAAATACTTATCACAGGCGCGAAGGGATTTGTGGGTAAAAACCTATGCGAAGCGCTTAAAAATATCCGCGACGGAAAGGATAAGACGCACCCTTCCATTACGGTTGATGAAATCTATGAATATGACGTAGATACGGACAAGTCCTTGCTTGACGGATTTTGCCGTGACGCCGATTTTGTATTCAATCTTGCCGGCGTAAACCGTCCGCAAAACAACGACGAATTTATGCAGGGTAATTTCGGCTTTGCTTCCACCCTGCTTGATACGCTCAAAAAGCACAAAAACACTTGTCCCGTAATGCTTTCATCCTCTATTCAGGCCACCTGTATCGGCAGATACGACAGCGACTACGGCAGAAGCAAAAGGGCAGGCGAGGAACTGATTTTTGCTTATGGAGAGGAAACGGGAGCAAAGGTGATTGTTTATCGTTTTCCAAATCTGTTTGGCAAATGGTGCAGACCGAATTATAACTCTGCCGTTGCTACCTTTTGCAACAATATTGCGAACGATTTGCCAATTCAGATAAACGACAGAAGCATAGGGCTCGAACTGCTTTACATCGACGACCTCGTTGATGAAATGCTTGACGCTCTTGAAGGAAACGAGCATCGCTGCGAGTTTGACGGCATCGACACAGTGCTTTCCGATGACGGAAAATACTGCGCCGCCCCCATTACTCACAAGGTGACTCTCGGAGAGATTGCAGACCTTTTGTATTCCTTTGCCGAACAGCCTAAAACTCTGCTGATTCCCGAAATTCCAAATGGTAGCTTTGCTAAAAAGCTGTACTCGACCTATCTTTCTTACTTGCCGAAGGAAAAGGTTGCTTTCCCTTTAAAAATGAACGTAGACGCAAGAGGCTCTTTTACCGAGCTTTTAAAAACCGCAAACTGCGGTCAGTTTTCGGTGAATATTTCCAAGCCGGGCATTACCAAAGGACAACATTGGCATAACACGAAATGGGAGTTCTTCATTGTAGTCAGCGGCAGGGGACTTATTCAAATGCGTAAAATCGGCTCTGATGAGGTTCTGAAATTTGAGGTTTCGGGAGAAAAAATCGAGGCACTTCATATGCTCCCCGGTTATACGCACAATATAATCAACCTGAGCGACAGTCAGGATTTGGTGACTGTAATGTGGGCAAACGAGCGGTTCAACCCTCAAAAACCCGATACATTTTTTGAAATAGTGGAGGAAAAATAAATGGAAATAAAAACAGACTATTCGGACATAAAATGGCAGGAAAACGGCAAGTTAAAGCTGTTGATTATCGTTGGTACGCGTCCCGAAATTATTCGTCTTGCCGCCGTGATAAATAAGTGCAGAAAATATTTCGATTGCATTTTGGCTCACACGGGTCAGAACTACGATTACAATTTGAACGGCGTTTTCTTCAAGGATTTGAAGCTGAAAAATCCGGAGGTTTATATGGACGCGGTAGGCGACGATTTGGGAGCGACGGTTGGAAATATCATCAACTGCTCGTATAAGTTAATGAACCAAATCAAGCCCGACGCCCTCCTGATTCTCGGTGATACCAACTCCTGCCTCTCCGCAATTTCCGCAAAACGCCTGCATATTCCGATTTTCCATATGGAAGCGGGAAACCGTTGCAAAGACGAGTGTCTCCCCGAAGAAACCAACAGACGAATAGTGGACATTATAAGCGACGTAAATCTCGCTTATTCGGAGCACGCGAGGCGTTATCTTGCCGAGTGCGGACTTCCAAAAGAGAGAACCTACGTTACAGGTTCTCCGATGGCAGAGGTGCTTCATGAAAATCTTGCGGAGATTGAGGCGAGCGATATACATAAAAGGCTCGGTCTTGAAAAGGGCAAGTATATACTCCTGTCCGCCCACAGAGAAGAGAATATAGATACCGAAAAGAACTTCAACAGCCTTTTCAACGCTATAAATTCACTTGCCGAAAAGTACGATATGCCAATCCTTTATTC
>JAZUPQ010000130.1:0-27522 GCA_045605265.1 Eubacteriales bacterium
CTGAAAAAATTGAAAAATTCACAAAATTTTGTAATGCTCAGACTGCGTTTAGTGAAACGCTTTGTTAAGATTTTGTAATTTTGTGTAATGATTTTGTAACGGTTTTGTAATGCGTAATATAGAATAAGAATAAGAATAAAGAAATATATTAAGAATAGATAAGATAAGATAACGCCTCGAACAGTCGGGGCGTTTTCCTTTTTTGAGACAAATCCGATAAAATTGTTTATTAAAAAACTCCCCTGTTTCCAGAGGAGTTTATCAGAGTATTATATTCAGCCTTTAATTACAGTCTGCAAATTAATTATTGCAGCAGCAGCAAAATACTATTACGATAGCTAAAATAATAATCCAAGTAGAATTATCGTCGAAAAGATGACACAAGCAGTTGTTATTCATAATATGTTATTTTCCTCCAAGGAGTTTTTTGCAGTTTTTTTACTGCTTAATACCATACTATGCGCTCGCTCGGAAATTGTTAACCGAAATCAAATACGGCCTTTTTATCCTTTATTACGAGCCTCGCCTCAAACGGCTTGCCCGTTTTCGAGATAAATCCCTTCATTTTTGAGGTTGAGCCCGTGGCAAGCAGACGCTTTGCCTCCAAAATCGGAATTGTCTTTTTGCATATCGTCACGCCTATGCGGAAATCACAGCCCTCTTTAAATCCCATACAGCCGTAATTCACCCTGCCGCGAACCACGTTCTTCTGACAGTTCGGGCACACTCCGACAATTTCACCAAGGCTGCCCGTGTCGGTATTTTGCGGAACGGTTGACGTTCCTCCGCGACGGAAAATCTCGGTTATTTCGTTCTCGGCGATTTTTACGCTTTCGGAAATGGTTATTTCACCGCGGTAAACTCTTTTCAATGCTCTGCCGAGCTCGCTGGTCTTGTATTTGTCCATTGTAATAGCCAATTTTTCAAGCGTAGTGACGAGATACTCGCCGGCAGGCAAAATTGTATATACATCTTTTTTAAGTTGAATATAGCCGCTTTTTCTGGCGTTGTCAATAATTCCGGTTCTCGTGGCCTCCGTGCCGAGCTCAAGTCCCTCGAAAATCGCCTTGTAATCGTCGGCGTCGTCCACCTCTCCGCTCTCTTCCAGCTCCTTGGCTCTCGCTTTATCGTCCTTGAAGGGATTTTTCAAATAGTTGTTCAAGGTCTCGATTGTGTAATGCCGCGGCGGTGTTGTCTGTCTGTCTGCGGGGAGGAAATTCACGTTCACCGTCTGACCTGCTTCCAGCCTTGGCAGAATTTTATCTTTTTGAGTATAATCGTCGTATTTAGTCCAGCCGGGCTCTAATATTACCGTACCTTTAAGGGTGAATTCTTCAAGCTCGCCCACCGCAATTTTAATCTCGCTTTTCTCGGCTATGCACTCCTCGGAGCAGAACACCGCTACGAATCGGCGGAACACCGTGGAGTAAACCTGCTTTTCCTTCTCGGAAAGCTTTGAACTGTCCGGAATTTTGTAGGTCGGCGTCAGGGCGGAGTGAGACTCGATTTTGCTGTCGTCAAATATGCTCTTTGAGTCCTTGAATTTTACGGGATATCCGAGTTTTGAGACATTGGAAATAATGGCCTTCATTTTGTCCTTCTCGGCTGTGGCAAGGTACTCGGAGTTGGTTCTCGGATAGGTCAGATATCCCTCCTCATAGAGCTTTTGAATTATCGAGAGAGAGTCGCTCATACTCATCTTATATTTTTTACCCAGCAGGTTTTGAAGCGTGGAGAGAGAAAACAGCTTTCCCGGAAAAATCTTATCCTTTTTACTCTCTACGCTCTTTACCGTTGCGGGTGTTTCGTTATATAGTTTACAGGTCTCTTCCGCTTTAAAAAGCTCGTCTTTTGCAAACTTTTGTTTGCTTTCAAGGGGTATTTTCTCGCCGTTCGTCTCCTCGTCACTGCGAATTATATAATAGGTTTCGGGGGTGAAATTCTTGATTTGCATATCCCTGTCGTAAATAGCCCTTACAATAGGAACTATGACTCTGCCTACGCGGAGCAGAGTGCCTGCGCGGATAGTGGCATAGCGTGTCAAATTAACTCCGTAAAGCCAATCCGTGTACATCCTTGCAAAGCCCTCGTTGGCAAGGTTATCGTACTCACTCTCGTCTTTCATATTGGCAAGAGCTTCCTTTACGGTTTCGGGTGTTTGGTCGGGAAGCCATAAGCGGAACAAATTCTTCTCGCTCTCCGATGCGTTGTTTACGCAAAGACGGACGATAATTTCTCCCTCTCGGTCGGCGTCTCCCGCGTTTATAATCGTATCGACATCCTTGCGGTTGGAAAGATATTTAAGCACCTTAAACTGCTTTTCCACTCCGCTGTCTACCGTTTTGCCATCGTTTTTCCGAAGCTCGAATTTGAATTTTTCGGGGAAACAGGGCAGATTGTCAAGAGTCCAGCCCGACGAGGCGCTCTTGCCGTTGTAGCTCTCAACGTCAACGAGGGAAAAGAGATGTCCAAACGCCCAGCTCACTATATATTCGTCGTTGATATAGTAACCGTCTTTTTTGTCCATTTTTCCAATTCCCGCCACGATATTACGGGCGAGAGACGGTTTTTCGGCAATTATAAGCTTCATTTTCCCTCCTCTTTCTGTTTCATTTTACAATTCGCAGAATTATTTTAGCACATATTTCCCAAAATTACCACCCCAATTTAAAACTTTTTAACGAAAATTAAAATTTGAGCTCTACCCCCTTTAATTTTTTAAAGTTTTATGATATAATAATCTATAACGACTTTCAAGGAGACGGAAAATGGCAAAGCTTTACTTCAAATACGGGGCTATGGGCTCGTCAAAAACCGCGCAGGCCCTGATTACGAAATTCAATTATGAAGAGAGAGGAATGAGGGTTTGGCTGATTAAGCCCGGCACCGACACGAGAGACGGCGAGGATATTATAAAGTCCAGAATCGGTCTTTTCGCAAAATGCGAGGTAATCGGCAAAGAGGACAATATCTACTCGCTATTTTCGAGCGAACACAAAGAAGACGACGTAATTATCGCCGACGAGGCGCAGTTTTTCACGAGAGAGCAGATTGACGAGCTGCGCGAGATTGTAAACGAGTTTGATATTCCCGTTCTGTGCTTCGGCCTCCGCACCGACTTTTTGACTCATCTTTTTCCCGGAAGTCTTAAGCTTTTCGAGGTTGCGGACTCAATCGCGGAAATAAAAACGATTTGCGAGTGCGGTATAAAAGCTACCGTAAACGCGAGAATTGACGAAAACGGAAATATCGTAACCCACGGCAGACAGGTTGTGCTGGGCGGTAACGACAGATACGTGGCTATGTGTCACAGATGCTGGAAAAATAAAATAAAGGCTCAGGAAAAGAGCAGACAGGAGTAAATACTATGAAAGAAATACTTGCAAGATGCGACCACACACTTTTGTCCCAAGGAGCAACTTGGGCGGATATCAAAGGGATTTGCGACGACGGAATGAAATTTCGCACCGCCTCCGTATGTATTCCCGCTTCTTACGTCAAAAAGGCTAAGGAATACGTAAAGGAAAATTTGGCAATTTGCACCGTTATCGGCTTCCCTAATGGTTATTCGACCACCGCTGCGAAGGTTTTTGAGACAAAGGACGCTATCGAAAATGGAGCCGACGAGATAGATATGGTAATCAATATCGGTATGCTCAAAGACGCAAGATATAACGAGCTGCTTGAAGAAATCAAGGCGATTAAGGCTGCTTGCAACGGCAAAATTTTGAAGGTAATTATCGAGACCTGTCTTCTTACGGAAGAAGAAAAAATCAAGATGTGCGAAATCGTCAGCGACTCCGGCGCGGACTACATCAAGACAAGCACGGGCTTTTCAACTGCGGGAGCAACCTTCGACGACATAGCTCTCTTCAAAAAGCACGTCGCGCCCCACGTTAAAATTAAGGCGGCAGGCGGAATTTCGTCTATTGATGATGCTAAAAAGTTTATCGCTCTCGGCGCTGACAGACTTGGCACGAGCCGTATTGTAAAAATCGCCAAGGCTGAAAACAATATTTCGGGTTATTGATTAAGGAGAAACAAAATGGATAACAAAAAATTTCACACCCCTCATATAAACGCTACCCCTGCGGATTTCGCAAAAACCGTGCTTATGCCGGGAGACCCTCTCCGCTCAAAGTTTATAGCGGAGACGTATCTTGAAAACGCAAAGCTCGTCAACAACGTAAGAGGTATTCACGGCTATACCGGTATTTACAAGGGAGAAAGAGTGAGCGTTATGGCGAGCGGTATGGGCATGCCCTCGATAGGTATTTATTCCTACGAGCTTTACAATTTCTTCGGAGTTGAAAACATCATCAGAGTAGGCTCTGCCGGCGGTCTTTCACCCGACGTTAAAATGAGACAAATCATCTTCGGTATGGGCGCGTCAACTACTTCGAATTTTGCCGTTCAGTACGGTCTTGAAGGAACTTTCGCTCCTATTGCCGACTACAATCTTTTGAGAGTGGCGGTTGAGGAAAGCGAGAAAATCGGCGCGGTTTATACCGTAGGCAATCTTCTCTCCTCGGATATTTTTTATAACGCTAATCCCGAAGCAAAGGACAAGTGGACGGATATGGGCGTTCTCGGAGTTGAAATGGAAGCGGCGGCTCTGTATATGAACGCGGCTAAAGCCAAAAAACGCGCGCTCGCTATGTGTACCGTATCAGACCACTTGATTACGGGCGAGAGCGTTGACGCAGAGTCAAGACAAAAATCCTTCACCGAAATGATGGAGATCGCTCTTAACACGGCGGTGAGATTTGCATGAGGAGAGTATTTTTAATCGTTCTCGACTCCTTCGGAATAGGACACGCCCACGACAGCGAAAGGTTCGGAGATTTGGGCGCGAATACTCTCAAAAGGATTGCCGCCTCGGATAAATTCAATATTCCGACTCTCACAAAAATGGGTATCGGAAATATTCCGCTCGTAGACTCTGTTGAAAAAACGGAAAATCCTACCGCCGCGGTAGGCGCAATTACCGAAAAGAGTATGGGAAAGGACACTACTATCGGTCACTGGGAAATCTCGGGTATCGTCTCTGAGCGTCCTTTGCCGACCTATCCAAACGGATTTCCAAAAGAGGTGCTCGACGCCTTTGAGGCGGCTACGGGAAGGGGCGTTCTATGCAATCTCCCCTACTCCGGTACGGAGGTAATCCGCGACTACGGAGAGGAGCATTTAAGAACAGGAAAGCTCATAGTTTATACCTCTGCGGACAGCGTATTTCAAATAGCCGCGCACGAGGAGCTCGTTCCGCCGAAGCTGCTTTACGACTACTGCCGCAAGGCGAGAGAAATTTTAAAGGGCGAGCACGCGGTGGGCAGAGTTATCGCCCGTCCCTTCATTGGAACGGCAGGAAACTTCACCCGTACCTCAAACAGACACGACTTTTCGCTCTTACCGCCGAAAAAAACCGTTCTTGACGCGGTTAAAGAGGCGGGACTTGACAGTATCGCGGTAGGAAAAATCACCGATATTTTCGTCGGTCAGGGTATAACCGAGACAATTCTGACTCACGGAAACGCCGAGGGTATGAAAATCACAGGCGAAATTCAGAAAAAGGATTTCAACGGTCTTTGCTTTGTCAATCTCGTTGACTTTGATATGCTTTACGGTCACAGGCAGGACATTGACGGGTATGCTAACGCTCTGTCGGAGTTTGACGCCTGGCTTTCGAAATTTATAAAGAATATGAAGAAGGACGATTGCCTCATAATCACCGCAGACCACGGCTGCGATCCCGGAGACAGCTCTACCGACCACACGCGCGAGAGAGTTCCGCTCATCGTTTACGGAGAAAAAATCAAGCCCGAAAATCTCGGCTCGCTTTCATCCTTTACCACCGTGGCAAAGCTGGTGAGCGACCTATTAAAAGTGGACTATACGCCCGAGGCGTGTGAAATTATTTCGAACAAATTACTATAAATAACAGCAGAAGGGAGTTTTTCTTATATGGGAAAAATATCCGACAGGGAGCTATGCTCTCTTGCGATTAAGGCCCGAGAGTCGTCCTATTCGCCGTACTCAAATTTTGCCGTCGGAGCGGCGCTTTTGACAAAAGACGGAAAGGTTTATCTTGGGGCGAATATTGAGAACGCAGGCTACACACCCACGGTTTGCGCAGAGCGGGTTGCCTTTTTTAAGGCGATTAACGAGGGGGAGCGGGAGTTTTCAAAAATCGCGGTCGTTGGGGCAAAAAGAGGCTCTGTTCCGAAAAACGCTACCGCGCCTTGCGGAGTTTGCCGTCAGGTTATGGCTGAGTTTTGCCAAGGAGATTTTGAAATTTTAATGCCCTATAAGGACACCTTTGAAAAAATGACCTTGGATGAACTTTTGCCAAACCGCTTTGACAAAGATAATCTTTAAAATAACACGGTTTATGGGGGAAATTATGGGCGACATTATGATAATTGGTATAGCAGGCGGAACGGGAAGCGGAAAAACCACCCTTGCCCGAAACATCTCCGAGTCCTTCGGAAACAGAATTTCGGTTATCAGACACGACGATTATTACAAGGATAATTCGCACCTCTCCTTTGGCGAGAGAACAAAGCTGAATTACGACCATCCGAATGCTTTTGACACCAAGCTCCTCTTGGAGCATCTTGACGCTTTGAAGCAAGGAAAGGCCATTGAGTGTCCGATTTACGACTACAAAATCCATAACCGAACGAACAAAACAAAGACCATTCTGCCAAGTCCCGTAATTCTTCTTGACGGAATTTTAGTTTTTGAGAGCGAGGAAATTCTCAAAAGATTGGACCTTAAAATTTTCGTTGACACGGACGCGGACGTGCGAATTATCAGACGTATTATGCGGGACGTAAAAAAGAGAGGCAGAACTCTCGATTCGGTTGTCACCCAATACCTCACCACCGTTAAGCCTATGCACGAGGCTTTTGTTGAGCCAAGCAAGAAAAAGGCAGATATTATCATTCCCGAAGGCGGCAGAAATCCCGTGGCTTACGGTATGATTATCGACAGAATAGAAAAACAACTATCACAGCATTGATTGGCGAGTTGATTTTAGGAGAAAATAATGAAAGCGTACGAAAGATTTATGAATTACGCGGTTTATCCAACCGCTTCAAACGAGGAAAGTGAAACCTGTCCAAGCACAAAAAAACAGCTCGCCTTGGCAAACAGACTTGTAGGCGAACTGTTGGAGTTAGGTCTTGCTGATGCGAGAGTTGACGAAAACGGCTACGTTTACGCGAGCCTTCCCCAAAACGTTAACGGCAAGATTGACACCATCGGCTTCGTGGCTCATATGGACACCTCCCCCGAGGCTCCCGACGAGAATATCAAGCTGATAATCACCGACTACAAGGGCGGAAATATTCTTATGAACAAGGAGAAGAATATTTCCCTCAAGGTCAGCGAATACCCCTATCTTGAAGATTACGAGGGCCACCACCTTATACATTCCGACGGCACTACTCTAATCGGTGCGGACGACAAGGCGGGAATTGCGGAAATTCTCACCGCTATTGAGAAAATAATTGACACGGGTGCGCCCCACGGCAAAATTTGCGTTGCTTTTACCCCCGATGAAGAAATCGGCAGAGGCGCGGATTTATTCGATGTAAAGGGCTTTGGAGCAGACTTTGCATACACCGTCGACGGCGGCGCGATAGGCGAACTCGAATATGAAAATTTCAACGCCGCTTCGGCTAAGGTTACGGTTCACGGCGTGTCCATTCACCCCGGCAGCGCGAAAGGAAGAATGAAAAACGCTTCTCTGATTGCCTGCGAATTCAATTCGCTTTTGCCCTACGAGGAGATACCCGAATTTACCGAGGGCTACGAGGGCTTTCACCACCTTATTTCTATGAGCGGAGAAATCGAGCTCGCCAAGTTAAGCTACATTATCCGCGACCACGACAGAGAGAAATTCGAACAAAAGAAGCAGCGCTTCAAGGATATTGCAAGCAGGATAAACAAAGTTTACGGCGATGGCACGGTTGCGCTTGAACTGAAAGACCAATACTATAATATGAAGGAAAAAATCGAGCCCTGTATGCACATAATAGAGAGGGCGAAGGATGCTATGACCAAGTGCGGAATCGCGCCTGTAATTGTTCCGATCCGCGGCGGTACCGACGGAGCGAGACTTTCATTTATGGGACTTCCCTGCCCTAATCTATGCACAGGCGGAGAGAATTTCCATTCGCGATTTGAATTTATAAGCTGCGAAGTTATGGAGAAAATATCCGACATTTTAGTAGAGATTATGCGTCAGCCGAGCCCCGACTCAGAGCAAGACGAAACCGACGAGGAAGATGACATCGAGGCGGCAGTTGACAACCTTCTTGACGACGATGACGATGACTTTGACGATGAAAAGGAGACGGAGGAGTCCGAGGAGAGCAAGGCGAAAAAGGAAAAGCTCAAAGAGGATATACTCAAAAAGATAAAAATAAATTTGTAAACGGTTAGCTTAATTTAAGTATATACTAAAACGAAACGGAGATGCCGACTTTTTTTCGGGCATCTCCGTTTTTATCATTTAAACCTTCGCGCAAAGGAGCATTTTTGGCAAAACGGTTCGACCATTTTGCGTTCTTCAAATCCCCTTTTCATATTTTGAAATCTCTCGGAATTTACGATTTTCTCCATTGTGTCCTCAAAAATATTTCCGAGAACAATACTTCCCTCGCTGTCAATACAACATGGGACTACGGTGCCGTCTGCCAAAATTCCAAGCTGTGAGCGAACTCCGTGGCAGGTGCCGTCATCGGAAATTTCACCCTCATTTTCGATAGGCCAAGAAAAGATTTCATCGTATTCGAGAAAAATGTATTTCGAGAGTCTAAACCCGTTTCTTCTCCTTGTCCACTCCTCTTTAAACTCGGCTTTCAGCGCGTTTTCGATTTTCTCGTTCTCGCGGTTTTTTCCCTTGTTTTTCTCGGAGTCCATATTCCAAAGTCTGAACACCACGAAAGTGCCGAGAGAGGCGGATTTTTTTGCGAATTTTACGGCATTTTGCAAATAATTATTTGCAAATGGACTGTTTTCGTTTCCTTCCGGAGCGTGAAGCGATATACAAATTTTGTGTATGTTTTTCGCATTTTCAAAGAGGATTTCGCTCTTTTGAGAGAGCAACGTTCCGTTTGTTGTTATGCACACGGGGAGATTGTATTTCCCTGCAATATCTATAATTTCGCCAAGCTCGCGGTGTAAAAGCGGCTCGCCCATCAGGTGTAAATATATGTATTTCGCGTGGGTCTGAATTTTTCTTGCAACCCTTTCAAACTCCTCGGCGCTCATCTGCCTTTTCGGTCTTTTCGTACCGGGGCAAAAGGAACAGGAGAGATTGCAGATATTCCCTATTTCTACGTAAATTCTTTCAATCATACCATCTTATAAGAGGGTAGCTCAAACTTTTGAATTCGAGCTACCCTCTGCCGTTTATATTTTTTGTGTTAAGTTATATTCCTTCAATGCCGAGCAAATCTTATCGGTTTCTGCTTGAAGCTCTTGCTTTGTAAGAGTTCTCTCGTTTGAAACGAAGGTATAACGAAGTGTGAGCGCGCAATTTCCGTCGGCAGTGTAGATATCCTTAACCTTAACGTCTGAAAGAAGCGGACTCTCGCTCTTTGCGGTTTCGGTCATTCTGTCAAAATCAAGGTTTGAAACATCTGCGTTGTAGGTGATATCAATATCGATTGCAGGAAATTTGGAGGGCTCGATGTAAGCAATCTTATTCGCCTTTACACCTGCGAAATCCTCGGTGGAAATCTCAAAGAAGGCTACGTTGCACTTCTTGTCAATATTGGCAAGCACACTGGGGTGAGGGACGGAAATATAACCGATTTTCTCACCGTTTACAAGAATTTTAAAGTTGTTCTTTGGGTGTTCGTAGTCGAATTTAGGCTCTGCGCCCTCAAAGCTTACATCGCAGTGGAGAATATCGGAGACAAGCTCGCGAACCGCATCGGTAGCCTTCATAAAGAGGGCTTCCTCGCTCTCGTTCTTTGAGAAAAGCACAACTCCGAGCTTCTTTCTCTCGTTGCAGTAGCCGTTCTCTTTAAGTCCTTCCACCGTGTGACCGATTTCAAAGATACCGAAGCTGTCGTTATATCCTCTGTTCTCGCGAACAAAGCTCAAAAGCGTGGGAATCATTGAATAGCGAAGATATTGGTGGTCGGGAGTTTGGGCGTTTATCACCTTGATATTTTTGTAGGTTTCAATGCCGAGCTCCTTCTCCTTTTTGGAGTCTGACCAGATATAAGAATGTACCTCGTGAAGTCTGTAACTCTTTACAAGTATGTCCTTCATTCTGTCCTCGTCGGATTTGAGGGCCTCGCGGCGAACAGGAAGCAAAGCGCTCTCGGAAGTGAACACCTCAAAGTTGTCGTAGCCGTAAATTCGGGTAATTTCCTCAATTATATCCGCCTTTATTGTAACATCCTTGGTACTGCGCCAGGAAGGAACGACTACCGTGAAGTCATCGCCCTTGCGAGTTACCGCAAAGCCAAGACCTTTAAGAGTTTTTTCGATAGTTTCGTTGGGAATATTAATGCCCGTATATCTGTCAACGTAACGTCTGTCAAAGTTGAGAGTTACGGTGGGATATTTATTTACATAAGCATCGGTAAACGCGCTTATTACCCTCGCATCCTTATCGCAGGCGAAGAGCAATTCGAGAAGTCTTTCGGTTGCAATCTTGCAAAGCTCGGGATCGAGCATTTTCTCATATCTCATAGATGCATCCGTACGGAGCGAAAGACGGGTCGTGGTTTTGCGTACGCTGACGCCGTTAAAGGTTGCGCTTTCAAGAAGGAGAGAGCTCGTATCGTCCTCGATTTTAGAAGCGTCTCCGCCCATTACACCCGCGATTGCCACGGGAGAATTGTTCGAGGTAATCATAAGCATATTCTCGTCCATATCGCGAGTCACGCCGTCAAGAGTTGTGAATTTGAAGGGAGAATTAAAGGTCTGAACCTCGATTTTATCTACCTTGCGGTTGTCAAAGGCGTGCATTGGCTGACCGACTTCAAGCATCACGTAGTTCGTGAGGTCTGCAAGGAAGTTGATAGCTCGGCTGCCGCAGTAGTAAAGTCTTATTCTCATATTTACCGGTGAGATTTTGCGAGTGATGTTCTCAACCTTAATCGCGCTGTATCTGTAAACCAAATCGGTATTTTTAACGTCAACTTCAACCTTGGGGAGCGAGGCGTATTCTGCAACCGAGTGAACGGTCAGAGGCTTCAGCTCTCTGCCTGTAATCGTAGCAAATTCTCTTGCAATTCCGTAATGGCTCCAAAGGTCAGGACGGTTAGTGAGGGATTTATTGTCAACCTCAAATATAATATCGTCGATATCGTATACCGTCTTGATGTCCGTGCCGAGAGGAATATCGTCGCAAATTTCCCAAAGTCCCGAATTGTCCTCGGAGATACCCAGCTCGCTCTCGGAACAACACATTCCGTAAGAGGTATAGCCTGCTATGGTCGCGGGGGTGATTTTGTGTCCCTGAACCGCGCCGCCGTTTGTGGCAAGAGCAACCTTCATTCCCTCTCTTACGTTCGGAGCGCCGCAGACAATATCCACAAGCTCCTTGCCGTTATCTACTTTGAGAAGGTGGAGCTTCTTTGAAGTTGGGTGGTTCTCGACGGATTTGATTTGCGCAACGATGATACCATAGGTATCCTCGCCCTTTACGATTATATCCTCAACCTCTGCGGTTGAGAGAGTGAAATTCTTTATAAGAGATTTTTTGTCAAGTCCGGAAAGGTCAACAAATTCGCCTATCCAGTTCATAGATAAAAACATATTTATTTACCCCTTTCCTTAAATTGATTCAAATTGAGAAAGCGAGTCGAGATTTCCGCTGTTGAAATCGCGAATATCCTTGACTCCGTACTTCATCATAGCAAGACGGGTAAGTCCGAGACCGAAGGCAAAGCCGGTATATTTTTCGGTATCTATTCCGCCCTCTTTGAGTACGTTGGGGTGAATCATACCGCAGGGACAGAGTTCAAGCCAGCCCGAATTCTTACAGGAAGGACAGCCCTCGCCGCCGCAGATAAGACAGTTAATATCAAGCTCAAATCCCGGTTCGACGAAGGGGAAAAATCCCGGACGGAGTCTTACCTTTATATCTCTCTTGAAAACCTCTGAAAGCATGGTTTTCATAAAGTAAATGAGGTTGGAAATTGAGATGTTTTCATCAATCATCATACCTTCCATTTGGAAGAAGGTATTTTCGTGGCAGGCGTCGGTAGACTCGTTTCTGAAACATCTGCCCGGGAAGATTGCGCGGAGCGGCGCGCCGTACTTCTTCATAATCGCGTTTTGAGCCGCGGAGGTTTGAGTTTTGAGGAGCTGTCCGTTTTCAAGATAGTAGGTATCCTGCATATCTCTTGCCGGATGGTGCTTTGGAATATTGAGAGCCTCAAAGCACTCGTAGTCGTCAACTACCTCGGCGTAATCCTCTACCGTAAATCCCATCGACTCAAAAACCTCCTCAACCTCACGGGTAGCGAGGGTGATTGGGTGATACGAGCCAAGCTGTCTCTCGTAGCGGAGAGAGGGATTATATTTTTTCGCATTTCTGATTTGAGTGTCAATTTGAGCCTTTCTCAGCGATTCCTCTGCACAACTGATTTTGCCTTCAACCTCCGTTTTAAATGAGTTGATGAGCTGTCCCGCCTCTTTTTTGTCGGCTACGTCTCTCAAATTTTTCATAAGCTCTTGAATACAGCCCTTTTTACCGAGGTATTCAACTCTTAAATTTTCAAGCATTTGCGAATCGGTGGCAGATGCAAGCTCTCCGTTGAAGCGGAGAGAGAGTTCCTCTATTCTCTGTTTCATATTAAAACCGTCCTTTATTTTAGAAAATATTATATCAAATATTTATTATAAACCAAACGCCTTAATTTGTCAATCTCTTGTCTTTAAAAATTCAATCACTTTGGGAGGTAAAATTCCATAAAGCTCTTCTTTTTTCTTTATTTTCTCTCTTGCGAGAGTGGAGCTTATTTCCGAGAGGGAGTCCTTCGCCTTTATAAGCTCGGTTTCAAATCCGCCGTTTTCGAAATTGTAATCGGCTTGGATTTTCTCGTATTCCATATCCCTTGCGTTTCTGTAACCCTTGACTATCCTATCGATTTTATTCTCTTTCATATAGTCAACAACTCTGCCGAGAGAAAAATCCACCCTGACGTTTTCAAGATGAGACACCGCAAGAGCGAGCATATTCCGTCTTTCTTCAATAGTGAAGAAATATTCTTTTTCGGCGTTGATGAAAACTACCGCGTAAACCTCGTCGTACTTTCTTGAAGCCCGCTCGATAACGTCAAGATGTCCGAGAGTAACAGGGTCGTAGCTGCCGGGAGCAATAACCTTCATATTACACCCCTTCTCCTCTGTAAAGCAAGATGTTTAAAAAGCTTTTTTTACCGTAATGGGTGGATTTCAAAACCTCGAAGCCTTTGATATCTTCGGCTCGGATTTTCTCCTCGCCGCTTTCAAGAGCAACAATCGCGCCCTTTTCCAAAAGGCCTCCCTCGCGAAGTCGGTTCAAAGCGTCCTCACAGCACTGCATAGCGTACGGCGGGTCTATAAACACAAGGTCGTATTTATCTCTGTCCGACGCCTTTCTGATATAGTTTCGGTAGTCGGATACTATATAACGGCAAGCATCGAAAAATCCTGTAAAGCGAGCATTCTTTTTGATTATATCCATACTTTCCCTGGATGCATCGACAAAGCTCACCGAGGCCGCCCCTCTCGAAAGGGCTTCAAGCCCGAGCTGTCCCGAGCCTGCGAAAAGGTCGAGAACTCTCCTGTTTTCAATATCGAACTGTATCGAGGAGAAAAGCGCCTCTTTTATTCTCTGTGAGGTAGGGCGGGTAGTCTCTCCTTCCAGAGTTTCTATTTTCTTTCCTTTTGCAATTCCTGTCACAATTTTTAACACGGGTGCTACCTTCCTTCCTCTTGGTGATAGTATTTGTATATGTTTTCCGCGTCCTTAAAGCTTATTCCGTCAAGAGATGCAAGAGTCTCGGTATTCGCGTTTTTTATCTCTTTGAGCGTCATAAATTTCAAGAGAATTTTAGCTTTTTTAGCTCCTATGCCCCGTATTTTTTCAAGACTTGACCGAGTCAAAGATTTGGTCTTTTGATTTCTCGTCGTCTTTACGGCAAAGCGGTGCGCTTCCTCTTGAAGATTGAAGATAAAGGCGTACACGTTCATTTCATGGGCGATAGAAATTTCCCTCTCGCCGTCCGTAATCGCTCTCGTTTTATGATAGTCGTCCTTTACCATTCCGAAAAGGCTGATATTCAGAGAAAACTCTCTCAGAACTTCAAGTCCGACGCCTACGTGAGCCTCTCCGCCGTCAAGCAAAATAAGGTCGGGGGCTTCGCCGAGAGAATGACTCTTGTCGCCTATATGGGCAAATCTGCGTCTCAAAACCTCGCGCATTGAGCCGTAATCGTCCCTGCCCTCCGTGGTTTTTATGCTGAAAAGACGGTAATCGCTTTTTTTGAGTTTTCCGTCCTTATAGACAACCAATGAGGCGTTGATGCTTTCGTCACCGATATTTGATATGTCGTACGCTTCAATTCGCTTTGGCACGGGTATGCCCAAAAGCTCGGCAAGGCGGGTGACGTTTCTGTCCTCGCGCTCGGCGTCAAGACGGTACTGCCTTGCGCTTTCCTCGGCGTTTTTCCTCGCCAGCTCGCACAAGGCTCTGCCGTCTCCCCTTTCGGGAAAGCGAACCTGCACCTTGTATTTCGTGTTAAGCGATAAATACTCCGAGAGCAGACTGCAATCATCCTCCGTAATCGGAAAATCAAGCATAATTTCTTTGGGAATATTTCCCGTGTCGTCGTAATAATCGGCAATCAAGGAAATTATATCTTCGCCCGAAATATCCTCCTTTTCCGAGAGGATAAACTCGTTTTTATTTATCAATGCGCCTCCGCGTACGGTGAGTACCGCCAAAGCGCCGTAAAGCTCGCTCGTATATATGGAGAAAACGTCGCGGTTCACCCTTACGTCAGCCACAACCTTTTGCTTTTCACGCAAGTTATCCAAGGATTTTATACTGTCCCGGAGAGTTGCGGCTCTCTCAAACTCCATAGCCTCGCTCGCCTTTTCCATATCCGAAAGGAGCATTTCGCGGGTTTCCTTTATATTGCCCGAAAGCACCCACTCGGCGCACTTCACCAAGGACTTATATTCGGCGGAGCTAACCTCTCCCGTACAGGGGGCAACGCACCTGCCGAGAGCCTTGTAAAGACAGGGCCTGTCCTTGCCGATATCCTTTGGAAAGCTCCTTTTGCAAGTGGCAAGGGAAAAAATTTTCATAACCGTATCAAGAGCGCTGTGAGCGCCGCTTGCTCCCTTGTACGGGCCGTAATAGGTCGCCTTGTCCCCCTTGCGCTCTCTGGTGACGAAGAGCTTGGGATAGTCCTCATTCGTAACCTTGATGTACGGGTAGGATTTTGCGTCTTTGAGCTTGATATTGTATTTGGGAGAGTGCTTTTTGATAAGCACGTTTTCCAGAGTCAGCGCCTCAATTTCGCTCTTGCAAACTATGTAGTCGAAATCGACTGCGAGAGATACCATTTTCGCGGTTTTTGCCGTGTGGGAATAGCCGACGAAATAGCTCGTTACGCGATTTTTCAATTTTTTGGATTTGCCAACGTAGATTACGTTTCCGCCGCCGTCCTTCATAATGTAGACACCGGGCTCTGACGGTAAGGAATTGGCCTTATCTCTCAGATAGTCCATTCTCTTCAAGCCTTCCCACCTCCTCATTTTAAAAATTTCCGCTCTCAAACAAAAATGGCAGTCGTTACGACTGCCAATCTGTCAAAATTATTTTGTTTCTGCAAATTCGCTGTCAACAAGCGAGATAAGGCCTTCTACCGCCTCAGACTCATCGCTTCCGTCAGCGATTATCGTTATTTTCGTTCCCTTCACTATTCCGAGTGAAAGCACGCCAAGAAGGCTCTTTGCATTGACACGGCAATCTTCTTTCTCTACCCAAATGGAGCTGCTGTAAGAAACAGCCTTTTGAACGAAAAACGTTGCGGGTCTTGCGTGCAATCCAACATTGTTCTTTATTGTCACATCACGGGAAATCATATATAAAGTCTCCTTAAATTTCTTTCTTTTAGTATAGCAAACAAAAAACGAAAAATCAATACTTTTTTTAAAAAAACCGTAAAATCACAGAAATTATGGTACAATTATATCAATAGCAGAGGATTCCGAACTTCTCGCATCGTCATAATAACCAACTCTGTCCTCGTATTCCTTCTTTGCGTCACGCAAGGTTGCGGTAGAAATACCAAAAATCGCAAAGAACAGGAAAAATAATTCGAAATCGTCAAAAATGTTGCCGAAAGCCCCGTAAATCAAGAGTCCGAAAAAGGCTACGGTCGACATTCGGTTTGCTAAATGCACCGAGGAATTTTTTACATAAGGAGAGTATCTTGCGGTATGAACGAGCTTTGAAATCATAACCGCGATGAAAAACATCAGACCCGTAATTCCGATAGCGGTCGCGATACCGAAAAACAGATTATTCGCCGTCGGCCCGCTTGTGCCGGTAACTATGCTGTAGCTCTCTTCCCCTATTCCTATTCCTATAACCGCGTTGGACATCATAACGCTAAGACGCTCACCGAGCTTTTCAACCGTCTCGGAAATGCTTGGATTGATACCGAGAGCGGCGGAAATCTTATCAAGATATACGCTTGGCACGAGCGGAATCAGATACGGAAGCAAAACCGCAGGTACTACAAAAGCAGTTGAAATCTTCTTTGAGAACAGGAAAAGCGTGACAAATGCACACAAAAGTATACATAATATACTGCTCACCTGAGCTGACAGGAATATTGCTATCATACAAAGCGAGAAGTAAACCACATACAAAGTCTTTTTGAATTTCGACCTGTGTTCTATGGCGAACATTATAGAAAAGAGAGCTCCGACGATAAGATAAGCGTCGGTGATAAAGAGATCTTTGCCGCCCAAATCTCCGCCGTAATATACAGGCCCGAAGCCGTTTTTTATTACCTCGAATATTCTGCTTACTGTTATATAAACAGAAACGGGAACGGTGGAAAATACAATCGCCTTTAACGAGGCGTCTGCTATACGTCGGTTAACAACCAGACTGCTCACGGGAAAATACGAGAGAAGGGTTGCGAGAAACGCCCAGGTATTGCGCTTGGTCTCTTCTCCGTATCCGAGAAATCCGCCTATCGCCACCATAAGTCCAAAGATTAAAATCAAAACGCCGTAGGTGTCAAAATGGAATACCCTCTTGCCTAGGATTACGCGAAACACAAAAGAGACAAAGCCGATAATGGACATCACCACGAGTATTGCGTGGCTGTAAGGCAGTTTGTTTGCGTAGGGCAAACAGAGAAACATAAGAATTATGCAAAATTCCGGGGAGACGAACGAAAGCGCCAGCACGGTGATAAAAAGTAATATTACGAGTATGTTAACGGGGGAGAAAAAGAATCCCAGAACTGCGGGGACCGTGCCCAGCAAAATCGCCGCGAATATCGGCATTTTCGGCGGATTGCTTATGCGGTGTATGCGCTTGATTGAGAAGAACTCAAAAAGAATATAGTCGGTTAAAGGAAATTCCTGCACGGCAATACACATAGGTTTGTCAAAAAACATCAGCGGAATTCCGAAAATCGCAAAAGCCGCTCCTATAATCAGAGAGGACCCGGCAATTTCGTGATGCTCGAGGAAGTAATATTCGCCAAGATGTAAAAGCAAGGTCAAAAGTCCGAAGGACAGCGAAAACGCTCCGTAAGACTTCGTGCTTGCGTACGAAATTCGCATACCGATGCTGCGAAAAGCGCGGGCTATATATCCTCTTAAAAATTTCTTAGTCTTGGCGTTTGCTCCGCCGCTTATCTCCTTATTGAAGAAAAAGTGTCTGTGTTTTGAGTCGGTCATTTTTTGCTCCTTTTTCGGTTAAATACCTACCCGTGAGAAGTTTTAGAGCGTTTTTTCTTCTCTTTGGGCTTTAATATTTCCTCATATTCAGGGTGAGAGACAAGCATATCCGGGCGTCTCTCTTTTGTTATTTCATAGGCTTTTTCAAGCCTCCACCTATCAATTTTTTTGTGATCGCCGGATAGGAGAATCTCCGGCACTTCTCTGCCCATAAACTCTCTTGGCTTTGTATATTGCGGATATTCCAAAAGTCCCGCGGTACAGCTCTCATTTTCAAAGCATTCCTTATCGGAAAGCACTCCGTCAAGAAGCCTGCTTACCGCATCTATAACAATACAAGCGGGAATTTCTCCGCCGGTAACCACGTAGTCGCCAATGGAAATTTCCTCGTCTACTATCTCGTCTATCACTCTTTGATCGACGCCCTCGTAATGTCCGCACAAAAAGATGAGGTTATCGTATTCGGAGAGGCGTTTTGCCGTTTCGTGAGAAAAAAGCCCGCCCTTTGGGGACATATAAACCACCCTCGTTTTTTTGCCTTCGGGAATAGATTTCATCACGGATTTATAGCAATCGTAAATTGGCTGACAGGTCATAACCATTCCGTATCCTCCTCCGAAGGGAGTATCGTCGGTTTTTCTGTGCTTGTCAAGGGAAAAATCCCGAATGTTGTGGGCGGTCACGGAAATTAAACCGGCCTTTTGAGCTCTGCCTATAATGCTCTCGGAAAGCACGCTTTCCACAAGGGCGGGAAACAGAGTCATAACGTCAAATTTCATATCAGTCAAAAAATCCCGGAATAGTGCGGATAAACATACCCCTATCCCCGTCTATCTCCTTAACGAATTCGCGATTTGAGGGAAACAGCACCTCTTTGCCGTCGCTTGTTTCTATCGTATAAATTTTGCCTCTGGCTGCATCAGAAACGTCCTTGATTTTTCCGTACTCTACCCCGCTTTCAAAATCAAAAACGGGAAGTCCTATCATATCGGCAATCAGCATATCGCCTTTTTTTACGGGAATGTCCGAGCGGTGAAGATAGAGAATTACGCCCTTGGCGGCCTGAGCGGCCTCGCGTGTTTCAATCCCCTCAATGCTCATAATTGCATATTCGCCGAGTCCTGAGGAGTTGATTACCTTTCGCTCCTTATATTCGCCGTTTTCCAAGACGAACACTCTTTTTTGAGAGGTCAAAACCTTTACGCTATCGCAGTATGATTCCAATTTCAACGCTCCGCGTACACCGTGGGCGCTTATGATTTTAGCACATTCAAGATATTCCTTTTTCATCTTCTCCACCAAAGAAAATTTAATTCAACAGAATTAATTTTATCATATATATTTATAATTGTCAAGTTTGGCGTCTCTTTTGCTTGAAGTAGCTCTGCAAAAGCTCCCTTCCCTCGTCTGCAAGAACTCCGCCCACTACCTCGGGGGTGTGATTAAGCGGAAAGCTCCGCAAATCAAAAAGCGAGCCGTACGCGCCGAAGCGCAGGTCGGGGACTGCGTATACCACTCTGTCAATCCGCGCGTTCATAATCGCTCCCGCGCACATTACACAGGGCTCCATAGTCACGTAGAGTGTGGCGTTGGGAATTCTCCAACCGCCGAGCTTTTCGCACGCCCTCTCAATAGCCAGGATTTCGGCGTGATGAGTGGCGCATTTCGTGTGCTCACGCGTATTATAGGCCTTTGCTATGATTTCTCCGTCTTTGACAATCAGCGCGCCGACGGGAACCTCGTCCATATCTCTCGCAATCTCGGCGAGGGCGAGCGCCTCTTTCATAAAAATTTCGTCACAGGTCATAAAAAACTCCTAAAACAAACTGAAAATCGCGATAAACAGCGTTGCAAGCAGGAAAAGTACCGCTTCCGAGGAGAGAGAAAATTTGCTCTTTTCCTTAAAAAAGTCTGCGAAAACAGGCTTGTAATGCCTTTTGTAAAGCAAGGCTATAACGCCAAGAGAGACAAGAGACAGCGAGAGCAAAATCATAGTGAAAGCAAGTATATTTTCTCCACCGTAAAAAGTCCACAAAATCGACGAGGTATTGTTAAGCAGGTGTATGGTTACAGAGGGCCAAATGCTGTCAAACATCACGTCAAGAAATGCCAAAATAAGTCCTGCCGCCAAAGCGTACGGAATTTGAAAAAGATTACAGTGAGCAAAGGCGAAGAAGAACGCAGAATAAAAAATCCCGTACGCTCTCGGCGCTCCCTTTAACATCGATAGAGGAATAAATCTGAACAACGCTTCTTCAAGTACAGTAGGCATCAAGGCGTGTGTAAAAAGAACCGACACAAGAGAGCCCGAAAGAGTTGAGTCGTCCTCAAATCCAAAAAGTCCGAGAAGGACGCTCACAAGCAAAGAAACGAGAAATATAATTAAAACCGTGGGAAATGCAAACGGTAAGCAGAGCTTCAAATCCATTCTGCTTTCAGTTATTCCGAGGCATTTTCCGCCGAGCTTTTTAATTAGCAAAACTCCAATCGCAACAGGAACTAAAAAAGCTAAAATGTAAACTATTCTTCCCAATATTCCTGAAAATGCTCCCGAAATTGATAGAAGCAGAATTGACAATAAATTCAGAAATACTAAATATCTGACAGATGAATTCATTTATTTTTCACCTTTCTTTTTACTTTAACACACGTCAAAACGCAGCTTTGTGCGAATGATATCCGCCTCTGCAAGACGTACTCGGACTCTGTCGCCAAGTCTGTACGAACGGTCGGCGCTGCGAAGAGTCATCATTTTCTCCTCAAAAGTGAACACTCCCGGAAGAGAGCTTATCGGCACGAGTCCCTCGCAGGTATTTTCAAGCTCTGCGAAGAAGCCGAAAGAGGTCACGGAGGTGATAATTCCATCGTACTCCTTGCCGATATTTTTACTCATATAAAGCACTTTATATAGGTTTTCAATTCGTCTTTCGGCACTCGATGCGCGAATTTCGCACTCGCTTGCCGCTGCCGCCGCTCTCTTGGCGTAGGGGAAATAAATTTCCGCCCTCTTTCCTTCGAAAAGCACCTTGTGGATAATTCTGTGAGTTGCTAAGTCGGAGAGCCGTCTTATCGGCGAGGTAAAATGACAGTAATATTCAATTCCGAGACCGAAGTGAGCCGAACGCTTTTCGCTGTATTTCGCCTTGGACATACTACGGAGCATATTGTAGGAAATCGGAACTCCGACGCCCTTTTCTCTTGCAGAATCAAGGAGCCTTGCAAAATCCGCGCTCTTCGCTCCCTCTTTTGTAATTTCGCTTACGTTGAGGCCGAGGTTTTGAGCAAAAACCGCAAAATCCGAGAGCTTTTCTTCGGGCGGATTTTCGTGAATTCGGTAGACGCAGGGAATATTTTTTGCCGATAGCTCTATAGCCACCGCCTCGTTTGCGGTGAGCATAAACTGTTCTATCATTTTTTCACTGTCGCCGCGCTCACTCCTGACGATATCGACAGCCTCTCCGCTTTCATCAAGTATAATCTGACACTCCGAGCCGTCAAGCTCCAAAGAGCCGCGCTTGGAGTTTTTCTCCTTTAATATCAAATAAAGCTCCCTCATTTTTTCGAGAGTTGGGATATAGGGCTTGTACTTCGTCAGAATTTCCCTTCCTGCTCTTCCCTCAAAAATTGAGTTTATTTCCTTATAGATACCTTTGATTCGGCTTTTGATTATTGACTTTTCGATTTTAACAGAGAGAATTTCGCCCTTTGGCGAAAGTTTTATAATAGCGCTCAAAGCATACTTTTCCTCGTTTGGATTAAGCGAGCAAGCGCCGCTTGAGAGGCTTTTGGGGAGCATCGGCACGACCTTGTCGGTAAAGTAAACGCTTGTGCCGCGGCTCATCACCGCCCTGTCAAGATGGCTTCTCTCCTTGACGTAATAGGAAACGTCGGCTATATGGACTCCGAGCTGCCAACCTCCGTCTGCCGTTCTTTTGAGCGAAATTGCATCGTCAAGGTCCTTCGCGCTCTCGGAATCTATGGTGAAGATAATATCTCTGTCTCTTCTGACT
Source organism: Eubacteriales bacterium (assembly GCA_045605265.1). Lineage (GTDB taxonomy): Bacteria > Bacillota > Clostridia > Oscillospirales > CAG-272 > UBA1740. The sequence continues at coordinate 21,963 of JAZUPQ010000130.1, forward strand.
CTGCCCTCGTCACAAATAGGCATAGCCGAGAAAAATTCTGCCTCTGCAAGCTCCTCCTTGGAAAAATCCACGGGAATTTCACACTCGGCAAGTATGGCCTCGTAATTCGCATGAAGGGAGTCTGTGTCTCCAAATCGGGCTATAACGTTTCCGAAAACCTCTCTGCTCTCCTTGTTTCTTACAAGCGAGAGCTGAACCTTTTCCCCTTCGTTTGCTCCCGCAAGGTCATCGATATAAGGTTCGAGATTTATCCTGCTGTCGTCAGGAATAAGATAGGCGCTGTAATAGGTTTTACGACGGATTTTCTCCTTTTTATAGGCGACGGTGCCTATTACGGTCTTTCTGCCGTACTCCAAAATTCTGATAACCTCGCCCTCGGTCCTTTCGGTGTCGAATTGGTCGTAATATACGTGATATTTAATTTCGACAACGTCTCCGTCAATCGCGCCCAGCGTCTTGCCATCGGGAATAAATATATCCCTCTCGTAATTTTCAACGCTTACGAAGCCAAATCCGCTTTTTGAAGAAGAAAACTCGCCCCGTGTAACTTTTTCTTCTCTTTTCCTGCCGTCTTTCTTACTGCGAAACACAGCGGAAGAGCCGTCCTTGAAGTGCAGCGAGTCGGTTTTCACTCCCGTTTTATTTATCTCTTTCAGTATATTCTCGATATAGCGTTCTTTACTCTTTCTCTTATGAGTGTTTCGCTTTGACGCTATTTTGCCGCCTTTGCCTTTCAAATTTTTCACCTCTGATATTTTATACCCCAAAATCAAATAAAATGGGTGGAATTCCTTCCACCCATTTTCCGTAAAAGTTAGTAATTATTTGTCGCTGAAAATGGAAGAGTATTCGGTAACGCTCTGCCATACGTCAAGATTGTTGCTGCTTTGAGTATAGTCGGGTTGAATAACGTAAACGATTAATACCGCAAGAGCAAATACAATACCGATTATCAATGTCCATTTATTGAGAATCTTGTCGGTGTGAGCAGCCTTGTCCTTACCGTAATAGGTTTCTGAGCCGCCAACGATAGTGCCCGAAAGACCGTCCTTCTCTGACTTTTGTAACGTAACCGCAACTACGATAAAGCACGCGGAAATAAGCAGTAATGCAAGAAGAATATATTCACCAATCATCTTGAAAACCTCCCTGGAAAATTGGATATTTAGCGCAAGTTCAAAAATCTCGCCCTAATCAGATAGAGATATTCTATCATATTATTTTATAAATTGCAATAGTTTTTTCAAAAAAATATTCGACAAATATTATTTACCCGTTATCTCTTTTAATTTGAGACTTCAAATTTCCGATAGCGGTTGCCTCAATCGGAAGAGCGATTACCTTCTTGCCCGTGATTTTTTCGGTGAGGGCGTTGAGGTAGCTGTTTTTCGCGCCGCCGCCCACAATATAAATTGCGGGATAGGTCTTACCCGTATTTTTCTCCATAGCCTCGATTGCGTTCTTATATCCGTGCGCAAGACTGATATAAGCCGCGTTAAAGAAGTCGCCGGCCGTAATCGGAGCTTCAAATCCGCGGCTGACGAGGTCGCCCTTAATTGCCTCGCACATACTTTCGGGAGCCGAGAAAAGAGGCGAATTGACGTCAAAGGTATTCTTGTAGTCGGATGCCTCGGCAAGCTTAACTATGTCCGAATAAGAGGTTTCGGGGCAGAGCTCGCTTCTCAGACTTTGAATAAGCCACATTCCGGTAATATTCTTTTGGTAGCGGTAGTAGCCTACTCCGCCCTCGTTGGAATATCCCGAAATTCTGCTGCCCTCATCGGTAATCGCATCGGCAGTTCTTACTCCGAGAAGCGACCAAGTACCCGACGAGATATACGGCGAATTTTCTTTCATTTCAATAGCGTCAACCGCGCTGGCGGTGTCGTGCGTGGGACAGAAAACAACCTCCGTGTTGCCGCCAAGCTCCTTTTCAAGTTCGGGGGTGAGTCTGCCAACGAGAGTTCCGGGCTGGCAAAGAGGCTTAATCATCTCAGCGGGATAGCCGAGTCTCTCGAAAATTTCTCTGTCAAATTCGTGAGTTTTTACATTTACCAAAGAGGTGGTAGTACCCTCGCAAAACTCCTTCTTTTTAACTCCCGTCAGCTTATACATAAAGTATTCGGGAAGCATAAGAAAATCGGTTACGCCTTCAAGTCTGCCTGCGAGCTTATCGGCGTAAAGCTGGTATACCGTGTTAAAATTCTGTTGCTCTATACCCGTTTTCGCATACAGCTCCGTGTGGGGTATAATCGCGTGAACCTTATCAATTACGGCGTCCATTCTGGCGTCTCTGTAAGCGTAGGCAGGCTTAACCTCCTCGTCTTTTCTGAAAAGCACGTAGTCAACGCCCCATGTGTCTATCGAGAGGCTGGCGATTTCACCGTATTTTTCAAAGGCGATTTTGATACCCGCCTTGATTTCCTTAAAGAGCCTGTCGGTATCCCATACAAGATGTCCGTCTACCTTATCCATTCCGTTTGGAAAACGGTAGATTTCCTCCGTTACTAGCTCCTCTCCCTTCATATAACCTACAATGTGTCTTCCGCTGGAAGCGCCCATATCAATCGCAAGATAGTATTTCATAAATCTCTCCAAAGTTTATTTTATAAGTAAATTATACCTCTTAACCGTTTAAATGTCAAGGGTAAAGATTGTTGTTTGCCCATCGGAGTTCCGGCTTTCTGCAAATCCGCCGACGTATCTCAAAGACCTCTCGTTTTCATTGATAACCCTCGCGTACAGGCTTTTAAGTCCGACCTCTTTGGCAATTATCTTTGCCAGCTTCAACGCCTCCTTGCCAAATCCCTTGCCCTGAAAATTTTCAAAAAGCCTCACGGCAATCTCCGCTCCGTCAAAAAAATCAAAGGCGTAAAATTCAAGAGAGCCGATGAGAGAGTCCTCCCTTCTGATTGCCAAGGTCATAGAAATTCCCGCGTCGAATTCTCGCTTTTGATTTTCAAAGAAAAATTCGTCCGGGCAGTCCGCGTGGTCATCTTTGTAGTCGTAGCCCCAATATTTCAGGAGCTTTTCATCTCTCGAAAGCCTTGCAAACTCCGGTATATCCGCTTCCGTAAGAGCGTTCAGAGTTATATTTTCACCGTTTTTTTGAGGAATTTCCAAAATCTCCGAGCAACGGCTTCTGATACGGGCGGTGTAATATTCCCCGTCCTCGTCCTCGTCGTACAAATCAAGCAGGGGATATTTTTCAAAAATATGCAATTTTTCGGCAGGTATTCCGCAAATTTCAAGAGGAATTTCCTCTTTTATAGCGTATTTTTCTATCTCGGAAACAGCCCCCTCTTCCCCGTTTTTGCCACAAAAATCAAACGGAAAGGCAAAGGCGTAGTTTCCGTCAAAGCAAACCCGCACAAGCACGCATCCGTAACTCTCGGCCAGGGCGTATTCCGCGCCTGATTCAAGGTCGATTTCCGACAGAAAATCCAATAAATTTTCATTTTTTGCGTTGTGAAAAACTCTATCTGCGACCTCTCGCAAATTCTCTTTATCGAGCAGTGAAAAGGAAATCATTAATTTCTCCGTCAATGAAGTTATTTTATATCATTTTACCATATTTTTTATATCAAGTCAACACATCGCTAAATGTGAAATTTTTATCAATATTTGGTATCTTCAACAAATTGCACCCCTACATTTAGTGGTTTTGGAATTATTTTTGTAGATTTTTGGCATTGACAAGTTTACCGATATATTGTACAATTAATATAGTTAATATTTTTTTGGAGAAAACGAAAAATGCAACATCAAAATCATCAAGGATTTACAGGCGGAGTATGGCAGGACGAAATCAACGTCCGCGACTTCATTCAAAGAAACTATACAGAATATACGGGGGACGACTCCTTTTTGGCTAAGCCCACCGAGAGAACCAATGCAATTATGAAAAAGGTTAACACCCTTTTCACGATTGAGAGGCAATTCGGCGGTGTTTTGGATATTGATACCGACACGGTGTCTTCGCTGACCGCTTTCGCTCCCGGTTATATAGACAAGGACAACGAGCTGATTTTCGGTATGCAGACCAACAGACCGCTGAAAAGAGGGCTAAATCCGTTCGGCGGAATGAGAATGTGCCGTCAGGCTTGCGAGGCCTACGGATATAAGGTCAGCAGCAAAATAGAGGAGGAATTCCGCTTCCGAACCACGCACAACGACGGCGTTTTCAGAGCCTACACCGAGGAGATGAGGGCAGCGAGAAAATGTCACGTAATCACAGGACTTCCGGACGCATACGGCAGAGGCAGGATTATCGGCGACTACCGCCGCGTAGCCCTTTACGGCGTTGATAGATTGATTGAGGAAAAGAAAAAGGACAAGGCCTCGCTTGCAAACGGAAATTTCTCTCAGGACACCATAAGACTCAACGAGGAGCTTTATCAGCAGATTTCATTCCTCGGAGCTCTCAAAGAGATGGCGCAGAGCTACGGCTTTGACATCGGTCAGCCGGCAAAAGACACGAAAGAGGCTGTCCAATGGACATATTTCGGATATCTCGGCGCGATTAAGGAGCAGAACGGCGCAGCTATGTCCCTCGGCAGAGTAAGCACGTTTTTTGATATTTACATTGAGCGAGACATAAAAGCAGGAATTCTCACAGAGGAGGGCGCGCAGGAAATAATTGACGACTTTGTCATAAAGCTCCGTATTGCGAGACATCTGCGCACACCCGAATACAATGAGCTTTTCGGCGGAGACCCTATGTGGATTACCGAGGCTGTCGGCGGCATGGGAGAGGACGGAAGAACGCTTGTGACAAAGAGCTCGTTCAGAATTCTCAACACTCTCTACACCCTAGGCTCATCACCCGAGCCCAACCTTACTGTGCTTTGGTCAAAGAATTTGCCCGAAGGATTTAAAAAATTCTGCGCAAAGGTCTCCTACGACACCGACTCCATACAGTATGAAAACGATGACCTCATGCGCCCCATTTACGGCGACGATTACGCTATTGCCTGCTGCGTCAGCGCTATGAAAATTGGAAAGCAAATGCAATTCTTCGGCGCGAGATGCAATCTTGCAAAGCTGCTCCTGATTGCGATTAACGGCGGTTACGACAATACCAGCGGTATGCATATCGGCCCTCAAATGTCCCCGATTTCAAGCGAAACACTCGATTACGATGAGGTGGTTTCAAGATTTGACACATACATAGATTGGATTAGTCATTTGTACGTAAATACTATGAACGTAATTCATTATATGCACGACAAGTACGCCTATGAGAAGATACAAATGGCTCTTCACGATACGAGCGTTGAGCGCTTTATGGCGTTTGGAATTGCAGGTCTTTCGGTTGTTGCCGACTCGCTTTCCGCAATAAAATACGCAAGTGTAAAGCCTATAAAGAACGAGGAGGGCTATATCGTCGGCTTCGAAACAACGGGGGACTTCCCCAAGTACGGCAACGACGACGACCGTGTCGACCTTATCGCTCGTGATATGGCTCATAAGGTAATCACCGAGCTTCGTAAAACTCCTACCTACAGAAACGCAATTCACACGCTCTCGGTACTCACGATAACCTCAAACGTTGCCTATG
>JAZUPQ010000131.1:0-31560 GCA_045605265.1 Eubacteriales bacterium
CGTGGGAAGCTTGTAAAACGGAGCAATTTTCTATTGCGGACTCTTTTTTGTCAGAGGCTTATCATTTCCAAGGGGGCGGCGGTTTGGTATGTTTTTTTGTACACTTTAATCTTTAAGGGCTTGTCGGCGTTGACGTGAAGAAATTCGATTTTCTCACTCGGCTCGATATAAAGCACGCCGTCTTTTAGCTCTCCGCCACAGAAGAAACACTCAAGCTCGTCATTTTTATAAATGACGAAAGCCTTTTTGAGCAGGGTTTCTTCAAGGCACTTGAAATGCTCGTGGACGTCGTTGTCGCAACAGCCGCCCTGGTTATCAACGCTCTCAATTCGGTCGTCGTATATGAGAGGACAGTGGGCGTAGCCGCCTGTCAGAAGCTGAGCTCCCTGACGGTACCAAGAGGAAATCATGTCAACGTAGCACTCGCCGAAAATTCTCTGCTGATATTTGCCCCTGTACGCCGTCGTCTTTAAGTGCGAGGCGCTTTTATATCCGTCGCGAATCGGCTTTGTCTCGTCGGGAACAAAAACCTTGCAGTTGATATACGGGTCAGCAATAAATGCCCATCTCAAATTTTCATTTTCATCTACGCAGGAAAGGCAGGCCCCCATAGTGTTGATTGTATCGATAAGATACTCCCTTTTGCCTGTTAAGAGATAGAGGTAATAGGTGGCGTAGTTCTTCCAAGAGGTCCACCCGTGCGGAGAATTCAGCATATTTGCCCTGTACAGCACATCGTACTGCGCCTCCCAAAAGCGCAGAGTAGCGCCTCTCATTCTGGCGTCGGGGACAAGCCTCTGTTCCAGGCATTTATGTATGGACATAATATGCTCCGCAGATTCAATATATTTACCTCTTTCCGCTTCGGGAAGTCCCAAGGCGAAGTATCCGATTTGCAAGGCGGAGCAAGTCAGCATACCGTCTTCGAGAGTATGCTCACCCTCGGTTTCAATACACTCGCGCAAAAGGCAAAGATTATCCACCGCGAGCTTGGCGGAATTATAATGCTTTTCATAACGGGCTTTGTATTTCGGGAATTGTTCTGCTAATTCCTTCTCGGCATTTGCAAGCTCGAGCATAGCCTTTGCAATATAAATGACCGAGGTGTAATGAGTTTTATTTTTTCTGTAAGCTCCGTCGGGCGTCTGCCTTTTTATAAGCTCCTCGGCAAAAAGGTCGGCATAGTCGATATATTCTCTGCACTCCTCTTTATCCGACTCGAATATATCCACCAACACGCTTATAAAAAGAGCGAGATTTTGAACACGGCTCGGTATTATCGTTGGAACACCCCTCTCGAAGTCAAACATCAGCGGGGCAACCTCGCGGAAATTAGCCATAGAAAGCTCGTCGCGCTCTTTGTTCGGATAATGCTTCTTTGCTAAAAACGCGGAAAACCAACCGTAAAATCCCTCGGTATGCGTGGTCGCCTTTTGAGGCTTCATCACCGCGTTTTTGGCGGCGGCTTTCAGGTAAAACTCAAAGCTCTCTCTTACAAAGAGGGTGGAAGATGCGATTTTTCCCTCTCGGTCCTCCAATATAAATTCATAAAGTCCCGAATTTGTAAGGGGAGTATCAATTTCAAATTCTTCACCGCTTTGGGAGATGAGCTTAGAGGAAAAGCTCTTTTCCGAGTAAATAACAGGATGGAATGTTTTCCCTTTTTCAATGGTAAGCTCTTTGAAATCAAGCATTGGGAGAGAAAATTTTTTGCTTATATATTCAAATAAATTATCCGTGTTTTTTCTGGGAATATAGTAGATTTTCCACTCTTTTTCTTCACACGCCCCCACTCTATCAAGATTTTGAGGGTGTCTTTTCGGCAACGGGCCTCTACATAGCAGAAGCAAATTTCCCGTGTAAATTCGATGTCCGAAATCCATGCTGTCATCAACGTCACTCGATGTGGTATTGTAGTCAAGCTCCCACGCGCTTACGGGTTCTCTTGAAACAACGGCGCATATTTTTTCCTCCGGGCTTTGAAAATATCCATAGAAATGGGTTTTTTCCGAGCGAAGCAGTGTTGGGAAAAACCTGCCGTTCCAGTCCGGATATTTTTCCATATAGCTGTTAATGCCAAGCTTTAAGCCGAGCGCCTCGGGTGCAAAATCAACATCAGTGTTATTTTTAACCCTAACCGAAATTTCAAGCATTTCTTCCGTTTGTCTGTGCTTTAAGTAAAAGAGGACGCCGTTTGTCTCGCAGATATACTCCTCACCCACTCTCGAAAGAGGCAAAGGGGTATTGATATTATCATTTTTTATGTACAGGCTCGGGCCTGCATTTTCATAAAACGGAACGAGAACGCCGTTTGCAAAAATCTCTTTGATAATTCCACGATTTGTATCCGAGTAGACTACATTCATTTCAAAAACTCCGTTTCAGTGCTGTTTTAATCAAATTATAGCATATATTTTTAATTCTTTCAATAGTTTAGGGGCTGTATTCTCGTACAGCCCCTGTTTTATTTCTTGAAACAAATTATTTAAGCCGTTTCGGTTTCTCTTAAAATTAAGAATCAGAAATCGAGCTCTATGATACCCTTTTTGAGATAATCTGTGTAGCTTTCACAGCCATCCTTTGTAACTGCGCTACCCTTTTCCCAACGGCACCCGAAGGTTGGGCCTGCAATAAACGTATCAATCTGGAACGTCATATTTTCTTCAAGCAAGTAGTGAGTTGAGGTCTCCATCCAAGGAGCTTCAACCTCGATCATACCCGTACCGTGACAGGGTCCGTAAACGTAGTTGTCACCGTAGCCTGCGTCTTTGTACTTTTGAAGGAACTGCTTTGCAATTTCGTCAGCGTATACGCCCGCTTTAAGCTGTGACTCTGTCCAGTTGTGCATTTGGAGACAGAAATCAACAATATCGCGTCTCTCGCCTTCAAGCTTACCCATAATTACGGGGAGACCGATAGAGGGTGAGTAGCCGTCAATCTTTGCAGAGAGGTTAAGCTGAACGATATCACCCTTCTTGATTTCTCTGTATCTTGAACGGGAAATTGCGTGTCTTGTGCTCTCCTCGGAGAATACGTACATAGGAAGTCCCTCGTATTCAGCGCCCTCTTCGTAAATAACCTTTTGAGCAACACCAACCATTTGAAGTTCTGTAACACCCGGCTTCAAAGCGGCGATAACTGCATCAGTAGCTTTTTCAATAATACGGAAGCCCTCGCGAAGACAAGCGATTTCGTTCGCGCTCTTAATCTTACGGAGTGTTACCATAATATCGTTGCACTTCTCAATAGAAGCGTTAGGATATGCTTCTTTAAGTCCCTCGTAGATTGGAAGAGTACATTCAACGTAGCTTCCAAGACCGATTCTGATGTTGTTTCCTGTTACACCGATTGCCTTGAACACGTCGTTGAACGTGCTTGCGGTAAGCTCGGGATATGCAGGGTCTGCCGACTCACGAAACTCACGGAGAACAAAGAGCTTTTCAATCTTACCGAAGTCTTTTGCAAATACTGCTGATTCGGGTCCTACAAGAAGAGCTGCCTCTCCCTTTGCGGAAATTGCTACGCCTGCTCTCTCAAAAAGAGGCCAGAAGCCTGAAAAATATCTTGCGTTTGCATAGTCGCTCTCTGTTGAGCAAACTACCATTACGTCAAGTCCTCTCGCCGCAACGAGAGCTGCTGCATTTTTAATTCTCTGTTGATATTCGCTATCCGGTATACAAATTCTTCCCATTGTGAAAATCCACCTTTCAAATTTTTGTTTTACAAGAAAATTATACACTAAAGTATATATTTATGTCATTACATAATTGTAACATAAAATTGCACAATCGTAAATTTTGGCAAGAATGTTTTATAAAAAGTATTGACTTAGCCGCAAAAATATGATAGAGTGTGAGTATGGAATTTAAACTTAAAGACATCGAAAATGTCCTTCAAATACCAAGAATAGCAAACGTGCATTTTTTTGAGTTTGAGGACTACTACCAAACAAGCGAGGACAGTCACGGATTTTGCGAGCTTTTATTTTCCTACGCAGGCACTTTGAACGTGAATGCGGAAAACTATCAGGGTAAGCTGAAAAAGGGAGAAATGCTTATTCACAAGGAAAACGAAAAGCACTCTTTGCGGACTCATAAAAACCGAAAAACCACGATAATTATAATCGGTTTTGCCTGCGATTGCGATAAGCTTGATATTTTTTCAAAATCACCCGTTCGGCTTGACGAACACGAGACAAAAATGCTCGCCCGGATTGTGAAAGAGGGGCGGAACGTTTTTGCCCCGCCCTACGACACGCCACTTTACGACATGAAGAAGAAAAAGACTCAGCTTTACGGCAGCGAGCAGATAATGCGTTCCATGCTTGAAATTTTTCTGATTGAGCTTCTGAGAAAGCACGCCTACTACAAGAGCAATGATGAAATGGCGGAGGGCGGCGTTAATCCAAGCGAAATTTTGACCTATATCGACTCTCATTACACAGACAAAATAACCCTTGATGAAATTTCGTTTTTGTTCAACACCAACAGAACGGCTTTTTGCAAAAACTTCAAGCAAATAACCGGAGTGACCTTTCTAAGTTACATAGCGGAAAAGAAAATCGCCAAAATCAAGGAGCTGCTCTCCGAGAGCAAAAAATCCGTCTCCGAAATCAGCTACGAGTTGGGCTTTGATAACCCGGCGTATCTTTGCCGTTTTTTTAAAAAGCACACAGGTTTAACCCCAAAAGAATACAAAAATGCCAACTAAAATTTACAATATTGTAAAAAGCAGTAGAATGGAGGTTTGAAATTATGAATTGCGAAAACATGTGGTCGGGCAAAAAATGGTACTGCTACGGAACGTCTATGACATCTGTTGAGCAAGGCAATTTCTCTCACCCTCTTGCAAAAATGCTTGGTCTTGAAGAACATAATTTTGGCAAGCCGGGGAGCGGAATTGTAGGAAGCCTTTCGGGAGATAATGTCAAGAGCAGAACTATGCGTCTTTCCGACGGAAAGGCAGAGGCTGACCTCATTACATTGGAGACGATACCGAACGATACTTACGCCCCGCTCGGTGAGATTACCGATACGGGTGACGACACCTTCTGCGGAAATCTCAATCAAATTTTGGAATATTTGCTCAAAAACACGAGAGCGAGAGTAGTGGTTTTAATCGCTACGCGCGGAATGTATAACCACAAGGATAAAAGCGATACCTACGCCCCGAACAGTGAGACCGCTATGAAGCGTCTGCTTTGGGAAGAAACGGTTGAGAGACTTTGCAAGGCTCAGGGCGTTCCCTGTATCAACGGCGCTGCAGAGTGCGGACTCGGCTATTACAGGTGCGAGGGTAACACCGAATTCGTCAAAGACCAAATCCACCTCACCGAAAGAGGCGGAGAAATTCTGGCGAAATATTTTGCGGCTCGCCTAATGACGATTCCACCGCTTGACTAACGAAAACTTTATATAACAAACGGAGATTTCACCGCAAAGGCGAAATCTCCGTTTTTCAGGTTATTTTATGAGCTTTAAGAGCATACTTTCTTCGTAATGCAAATCTATTTCCATTTCTGAAATTTTTCCGTTCTCGTAAAGCAGAATCGGTTTTTCACCGTAGAGAACCTCTACGTCCTTATAATCACCGGAAACCTTAATTCTGTGTCTTTGTATACCGTTCTCCGAAATTATATCGTAAGCTGAGTAGTCTATTGCAAGAAGAAGCTCGTTTCCGTGAACATCATAGAAGTTTGTAAGGCCGAGATTGTTCATTCCTATGAAGTTCGATTGCGTAATATCTACGAGAGCCTCGCAAACAGACTTTCTCAAAAGCCTCGAAATACTCTGCTTTGCCTGTGAATGAAGCGACGGGAAGGTGTACGTTCCGAGCTGAAGAACGGGCGCGGTAATAAGCACTGCGTTATCCTTCTTCGTTACGACCGGATACTTCTCTCCCTCGGTAGAAACTGCGTAAAGAAGAACGTCTGCGTCCTTTGTGTCATAGATGAAGTCTACCTCGCAAGGAGCGACGAGCTCCTCCTCACCATTGTAGATAAACTTGTTGACGGTAACTGTCTTCTTTGAGGATTTAACTCCGAAAATTTCCTCAAAGCCGCTGATATCGCTGATTGCCACGAGTGATACGCCTTCGCTATGAAGCTCTCTGATTTTATCAATTACCTTCTTATCGAGACCGCGAAGCGTTGGAAGAACAAGCATATCGCACATCTCGCTTGTGAGATTCATTATTGTATCAACACTCACCGAGAAGCCCTCGGGAACTCCTGCGTATCTTGAACATTCATCAATATATGCAACACCCTTCTCGCTGATGTTGAACGTACCTGCCTTGGTGGCAAATCTCTCCTCCTCATCGGGTGTGTAGGAGAGAACGGCAAAGGTTCTCGTGGGCTTTGCAGGTGTGTGCTTAACTATTTGCGACCAGCCCTTTATGAAGCCTTCTACATACTCTCGCATAAATCCGCGCTGCATAAATCCGCGCTTACTCCAATATTTAAAGCCGTCCTTTGAAAGATGAGGCGTATTGAACGCATATTCAAAGGCGTGAGTTGCTTCAAAGTAGGGGAGCATTGTGGAATTTCCTTTACCGAATGGGGGCGCAGCATAGCTTACCGCGCCGTCTGCGCAGCCTCCGTAGGAAACCGAATACTGTTCGGGATAGAATGTCAGCGAGGGAGCATGAAGAAGAGAATCCTTCACTGCATACGCGCCGCGGAAGGTGTGGTATGCACATGAATAAGGATAGTCTTCAAGCTGAGCCCAGCCGGTGAATACCGTGCTGCCAATCTCGTCTGTTGGCGGGAAGCCTTGATACTTCACGCTGTTAAAGCCTACGAGAGCGGTCGTATAGATGTGGAGAGGGCCGTAAGCGGCGCGTCCCCAATTCTTGTTCGTCTTTTTAAATTCCTTATTCTGCTGTCTGAAATCTTCAAGATAATAGTCAATGCCAAATTTGAGAAGCTCGTTACCGCGGGTTTTTAAAACGTGATTGAGCTGTTCGTTGCTTATATCGCGAACCGTCTTGGCGTCCTTGGAGATTGTTCCGCGAGCATCGGGATACATATCAAGAAATCTTTGAAGCTGCTCTATCATCCCCGGTGTGTAAATGCTTCTGCTAACCCAGCCGTGCCTCAAATTGTAATATTCATCCTTCGCTCTTATGTAGGAATAATCGCTATGCTCGTGAATTATATCGTGAAGGGCAAGATGCTCCTCTTTTGAAAGGGTTCTGTGGTCGCTGTTCCAAGTGAACCACTTTCTGCCGAACTTCTTGTTCATTTCCCAAATTCTTCTCTTAACTCCTACGTCGCCCGTAAAATAAGAGCAGTGATAGTAGTGTTCGAGGTTGTTCGAGGGCATCGGGTTCCACATATCGAATTGGTCGCGTTCAAGATATTTATTCTCGTTGGGCATCGAGTAGAGGAAAGGAAGTCCGCTTTCGATAGGGGCGGATTTTTTACCGGTTTCATCGTACACTTCAAAGGCTACGCGGTTTGAGCAAATCAACCTGTCACCGATATACGCCTCTGCGAAAATATGATAAACTCCGCACTTCATAGGATTGTGTCTGACGACATATTTGCCGTCCTTTACGCTCACGCGCAAGGGTTTGATTTTATCAAAAAATACGTCCTCAAGAGTTACCTTCAATTTGACCTGGTCAAGCGGATAATTTAACACGGGGGTGATGGTAAACTGAATTTTCTCATCCTCTGCAAAGTAGTGGTTGTCTTCTAAGTGCTTTCTTACAGTCTTGTAGTCATATACCGTTTTTTCAAGGTTCTTAACCGCCTTTTTATTCTTTGGAGAATTAACAATAATGTTGTCAATTCCGCGTTTTTTGCCTTGGCTCAAAAGCTTACCGCTCTTGAAGTCGTATATAAACTCAATGTCGTTATCGGCCTGTTGCCAATATCCTGCGACTTCAAGTCTCTGATAGCCGAAGGAAATCTCGTACTCCTCGGGATTGAATTCACCTTGAAGTACAACCTGAGCTTCAAGAGGAAATTGAACGAAGTTATAATATTTTTCAAAAAGTTCGGGGTTTCTTGCATCGGGATCCCAGGTATATAACAAGCCGTTATACATATTCTGGGTCTGCGCGGGAAGCTTTTTGCCTTTCTTATAAAGTCTTATTACAGGGGTCGTCAGTCTCACTCTTTCGCACTCCCACTGTCCATTTCCTCTCGGATATTTCTCGGCTTTTGCAGGTCTGTCGTTAGGGCCACCGCCGAGGGTTGCGTTGAGAACGGTTTGCTCGCCGACCTTCACCAGATTGTAGCTCAACGTAAAATTGATAGAGCCTCCGTTGATTTTAGGAATTTCAACCGTTTTCTTTCTGAAAACAACTCGCTTCTCTATATCGTCATTACTGCCTAGCTCGGCTCTGCAAATACGGGTTTCGCCTATGAGGCTGCTCATTTCAATACCGCAATATCCTGCGCGGCTATATTCCTCGGGAATGTCAAAATCAACGCTCTGTCCGAAGACGCTTACTCTTATTTTGTTATCCACGACCTCAGCGTGAAATTTATATTCAATATCGTCCTTTACGTATTCGCAATCGGTGAAGGTTTTTCTGTCAATCGTGAAGACATCATTGATTTTTTTGTAACCAAGATAAATGCTAACCGTTCTGTCCTTAGAACTTGAAAATCCAACGGTCAATCCCTCTCTCAGCTCCTTATTGTAGCGGAAAAGGTAGTAAAGTCCCATACTGCTGTTAACTTCGCTGTAACTGAAAACGAAGTCTACGTCTACCTCGCTGTTTTTCAAGGCGGGAGTTTTAAATAGGTACTTATTTCCGTGAGAGGCAATATAGAACTTATTGTCCTCCACTCTTACGTGCTTATGAGCATACTGAGACGTAATCTCAACCTCTATACCGTATGGTATATGGTCTTCGCCGTAATTTTCAAATTTCTCCAAAAAGGTATAATTCATTTTCGTTTCCTTTCATAACCACTTGCTTTTAGTTTCGTTTTAGTGCTTACGCGCATATTATAACATACATAAACAGTAAAAACAACCCTAAACAAGAAAAAAACGCGCCAAAAAACATCGCGCGTTTTTGTGGATTTTGTACACTATTTGTCATCGGGAAGACTATGGGAAAAGCCCTCGCCGTTAATTTCGTGGGCGGGATGAACCGTAATAAACGCTTTTTTATCAATGTCAGTCACCAATCTGAGCAGGTCTGCGTATTGATTAACGGTAAAGGAGACCATTAAAATATCATACTCTTTACCCGTATATCCGCCATTTCCCTTGATTATTGTGGAGGTTCTGTCTATTTTATCGATTACGCCGCGGTTGATTTCCTCTGATTTTTCGGATATTATGTGAGCAATAAATGCTCTTGACCGGCCCAAAAATACCTTATCAATCATCAAAGCTGTGAGGAAGGCGCACACGATACCTAAAAGCATAAGCACGAAGTCCCTATTGACAAAGATACCCGCAACGATTACAGACGCATCGAGCGCGAAGATAACGACCGAGCTCTTGGCCTTCTTAAATATTTTGCAAATGATAAAAGCAATTATATCTACTCCGCCAGTCGAGCCGCCGCCTAAGAAGGCAAGAGCGCAGCCCGCTCCCGTCAAAACGCCCCCGAATATTGCGGCGAGAAGCACTCCAATCTCACCGTAGCTGCTACCTGCAATATCAAAAAATCCGTCTAAAAATTCAGATGAGGCTACATGGGAAAACAGTGACACTCCCAAGGGGTAAACAATTGTTGAAACGAGTGTTTTGAGAGCAAAATCCCTACCGAGGCAAAAAGCCCCCAAAACAAACAGTAACAATGTAATAACAGCAATCCAAACATCCTCGCCGATGGGTACAGGGGCGTTCAAGACTATCGCAAATCCAGATATTCCGCCTACTACGAGATTATAAGGCAGAATAAAAACACCGGTTGCAAAGGAGAGGAGGAGCGTTCCTATCACGGTGAGAAATAGATTTTTTCCCAGCCCGGACAAAGTCTTATACTCAATTTTCATTCTACGATTTCTCCGTTAATTAGGTAATCATAAATTCCGATTTTCGCTTTTTTTCTTTTTGTATTGAAGCGGAGTCATTCCGTATTTAGCCTTAAACATCGTTATGAACGCGGAATGAGAGGAAAATCCCGCAAAATCCGCAATCTGCTGCACCGACATATCCTTTTGCAACAGTTCGCTCGCCAGTTGTAATCGCCTGTCTTTTATAAAGTTGGACGGCCTTATACCGAGAAGCTTCAAAAAATGTCTTTCAAGCGTATTTACGCTTACGGCGCTGATTTTTGCAATATCCGAAACTTTTATGTTGTCGGTAATGTGCTCGTATATGTAGTCAAGGGCAATTCTTATGTCTATCGGAAAGCTCAAATCCTGAGCTACCGACTGTTCTTTGTCCCTTGCATTTTTTATCATTTTCATAAGCTCGAAGAACATTATATACCGACTGATTGTATCGGGATTTTCAAAAAAGTTCTTGCATATCCCCTCAAACCTTTCCACGTCCGAGGCAAAAAGATTTACGACTCCTGAATTTCCATCAAACAAAAAATCGTCAATTTTATCTCCCGACACCAAAATACAGATGTGCTTATGCACGGAACCGCCTCTGAAAATCACGTTATGATAACCGTTTGGGCGGGTGACAACCACTGTTCCGCGTCTGACGGGATAAATTTTGTTATCAACCATAAAAGACACTTCGCCGGACAGGTTGAGGTAAATTTCGTATTCATTATGTACGTGAGGTCCGTACTGATTTTGTTCATTGGGCTCTTCACGACCGGCTGTAATTAATTTCACAACCAAAGAAATATCGCCCTGACCGTCAAGCTGTGTTTTTATAATATTTACAGTTTTCATATATTTTCCCTCCCAAGATAGATTTTATACCGAAAGGCATACTCTGTCAACCGTTTTTGGTGAAATTTATATATCTTTTTACAAAAATCGCGTATTTTTAACTAAATTTGTGTATCGGGTTAATTAATAAAAGCGGGGATTCCAACACAAAGTCGGAGTCCCCGCCTACTTTATTCAAATTTCGTAAGTCTTTTATTTTTACCGCTTCTTTACTACGTCAATTCTTGTTATTCCATAAAATTTAAGCGCTTCGACGGTCCTCTCGGTAATAAGCTCTCCTGCTACCGCGATAGGTATTGCCGGGGGACAAGAAACGCTTACGCTCGCCATTATTCTACCGACGGCAAAATCAACGCTTAAATTCTCCTTATCCGCAAAGAGAGCGTCTTTAACCGACATCGCAAAATCACCCCTCGGCGTCTTTGGAAAATCCAAGCAAAGTTCCTTTTTTATTTTGATTTCCGATATAGAGAATGCGAGTCTGTCAAAGTCGGATTTTTCATTTCCGGGCGAGCACATAAGTACCGTATATTTTTTGTCGGCATACTCAACCTCTATTTTCTCCTCGCGAAGAATTTGAGCCAACTCATATCCGTAATATCCTGCGGAATTCGCGTTGATTGTAATTTTCAACGGCTCAGTTTTTTCGACAGAAAATCCGCATTTTGTGATTTCAAGTTTACATTTCTCAACATTTTCGATACATTTATTCAAATCTTCCCTGTATTCTTTATCGAGATATTGATTGAGACTGTCAAGAGAGGCAAGCGTCAGATAAGAAGGGCTTGTAGAGGCAAAAAGCGAAAGATACTCTCTTGCTGTTTCGAGGTATTTCTCTCCTGCCTTTTTTGAAATATGAAGATAAGAGGCGCCCGTCAAAGCAGGGAGAGTTTTATGCGCCGAGTCGGCGCACATCGTCGCCCCAAGCTTAATCGGGTGGATATTTTCGGGAAGAAAATTAAGGTATGCGCCGTGAGCGTTATCTACCAAAAGAGGAGTATCGTTTTCTTGACAAAGTTCGGCAATTTTAGATATATCCGTAATATTTCCGAGATAGTCAGGTGTCGTGATATACACGCCCATAGGCTTTTTTTCTTTTAAAAATGCCCGATTTACAGTTTCATAATCAACCGACGATGAGCATAGGTGCTCCTCCCTCTCGCCGTAAAGCCACACTATCTCAATATCAAGAAGCGCGCAGGCGTGGAGGAAGGATTTATGCGCGTTTCTGCCGGCGAAAATCACTTTTGATTCGGAGTTTGCTTTGGCAATCGCAAGCATAGCTTTAATCGCTAACGTAGAGCCTTCGGTGGAATAGAAGGTGTGAGCTGTGGAAAAAAGCCGGCTTGCGTTATTCTCGCTTTCAAGTATTATACCGCTTGGAGAATAGAGCTCGTCCGCGCCGCAAATCTCGGTGATATCCCATCTTTCACAGCCAAGCCTCCCCTTTCCCTTATGCCCCGGCATATGAAAACGGCTAAACTGCTTTTCCCCGTATTTTTCGACAAAATCTAAAATCGGAGTTTTCATTCTTCGTTTTCGGCAACCTGCATCATTACGGCGCACTCAATTCTCTTTTTGAAGAGCTCGCAGCCGTATTTGTAGACGCCGTTGATGTCTCCCGTGGCGTGATATGCGTTGGCAGCGCAGCCACCCGAGCAATAGAGCTTTGCCCAGCAGTCGCGGCAGTCTTCGCGCGCGTAGGCGTTGCATTTACGGAATTTTTCTACCATTTCGTTATTTTGAACGCCGTCGTATATATTACCAAGACTGTATTTCGGGTCGCCCACGAATTGGTGGCAGGGGAAAAGCTCGCCCCAAGGCGTAACCGCCATATATTCCGTTCCCGAACCGCAGCCCGCAATTCTCTTATAAATGCAAGGGCCGTTTTTTAGGTCAAGTATATAGTGATAGAAGGTAAAGCCCCTTCCCTCTTTTTTGCGTTTAATCATTTCCTTTGCAAGTATTTCATACTGCTCAAAAAGGATTGGCAAGTCCTCTTTTGTAAGGGCGTACGGGTCTCCCTCGGGACATACCACAGGTTCCATGCTCAGCTCAGTAAAGCCGAGGTCCGCCATATGAAACAGGTCGTTTGTAAAGTCGGTATTATTATGGGTAAATGTACCTCTTATGTAGTAGCCCTTTCCTCCCCTGCTCTCAACGAGCTTTTGAAATTTGGGAACTATGGTATCATAGCTGCCTCTGCCCATATAGTCCTTGCGGAAATGGTCGTTCACTTTTTTGCGTCCGTCGAGGCTCAAAACCACGTTACTCATTTCTTTATTGGCAAACTCAATTACGTCATCGTCGATGAGCATACCGTTGGTAGTAAGGGTGAAACGGAAATTTTTGTTTTTTTCCTTTTCTATGCTTCTTGCATAAGCGACGAGTCTTTTTACAACGTCAAAATTCATAAGAGGCTCTCCGCCGAAAAAGTCAACCTCAAGATTGTGTCGGCTCCCCGAATTTTCAACCAAAAAATCAAGGGCCCTCTTGCCAACCTCATAGCTCATAATCGCCCTGTCTCCTTGGTATTTACCCTGACTTGCAAAGCAATATGAACAGTTGAGATTACAGGTGTGGGCAACGTGAAGGCAAAGCGCTTTGACAACGTTTGAATTGTTTTTATATGTATAGGCCAGCTCCTCGTATTTATCCTCTGAAAAGAGTTTGCCCTCGGCTTCAAGAGTCTCTACATCCTCGATGCAGAGCAGCACCTCTTCTCTCGTAACGTCCGGCATTTCCGAATATTTTTCGAGAATAAAGCTGACTATTTCATCCCTGCTTTTCTGTTTATACATTTCGATAATATCGTAGGCAACCTCGTCCACCGAATGAACCGAGCCGCTGCAAGTATCAAGAACTATATTGTATCCGTTCAGCTTATATTGATGTACCATATTTATATCTCTTTCATTTTAATTTCGGCAAAAAAAGAACCCCAATCGTGAAAAAGTGCGTCCTCCTTCAAGATTAAGGCTCTTTTAGAAGAAATTACTTCTTCTTGTTTTCACACTGCTGGTTGATTACACCGCAGGATGTCTTGCAAGCAGACTGGCAGGATGTTTGGCACTCGCCGCAGCCGCCGTTGTTAACAGTCTTTGCAACATTTTTTGTTTCGATTGTCTTAATTCTACGCATCGGTTAAATCCTCCGTAAATATTAAATAATTGATAAATCACGAGATGTATTTACATTATTTTGCTCACATTATACCATAGCTTAAAAAAGTTGTCAAGGGATTAGATAAAAAATTTGTAATTGTATTGACTTTTTGAGTGTCATTTGCTATAATTTTTATACATATCAAAACGACACATTTTAAGGAGATTGCCAATAATGCAACAGAAGGCTTATGATTTTTACAATGAGAAAATGCACGCCATTATCGACAGAATGATGGTTACGCGTCCCAAAAAGGACGTAGTGTACAGACCGTTTACCGACCAGCCTTATCACACAAGACACTGGTCTTATGACAGATGCGTTAACCTTAACACCGTTTTCGGCAAACACACCTGGCACGGCGATTACGCTTTCGTGAGCACTAATATCAAATGCCCGTTTGACACGGATATCGCTATGTTTTTCCGCGGAGCTACCGCGTATCGCGTAAACGGCGGAGAATGGATTGAAATGTGCGAGCTTCCCAAGTGGATTTACCCCGGAAACTACGAGGAGATGCATAACAGATATCAAGTAACAACCCACTTTCACGAGGGTATAAACGAGGTCGTTTTCAAGGTTGTTGCAGGCTGTAACAATTCCATGGCTCTTCAATATCTCGTTTCTTCCGCGCACTTCCCCGGAATGTGGACTAACGCATACCACATTTGCCTCCACGACTGCATTCCCGTTGAGGAATACAAGGACGAGGTCGGATATGCTATAAGCGAGCTTTGCAAATACGGCTCCGGCAAGACATTTGAGGAGTGCAAAACCGTATATCCCAAGCCAAGCCAGAGCGACGCGGTTATCGACTTCAATAAACTCTATGCGGACGATAAGGGCGATTATGCTCTTGCATATACTACCGCGAAATGCGACACAAAGCTCAATATCAAGAAAAAATCACCTCTTACAGTATATGTAAACGGCGTAAAATCCAAGGTTGGAGCAAGTCTCAAAGCAGGCGATAAGGTAATCGTTGTTGCAAAGAGAAGCGACAAGGGCTGGGGATTTGAGAGCAAAATCAACGACTGCGTATTCCCCTCCGAAATTGATAGCAACAGAAAAGACGGCACTCACTGGCTTCTTCTCGGCGCGTTTGCCGACGACTCCTGCCCGAAAATCACCTTCAAGGATACATACAAGACCGCTGACGGCGGCGAATGCTATTTCAGATTTGCGGACGGCGTGACCTATCTGAGACCCTTCCTTGAAACATACTTCTTCGGTCAATGGTTCTACGCTCTTATGGTTGGTCAGTACGGTATTCACAGAGCTTCAATGATTGACAATAAATACTACGACTATTTCAGAGACGGCATTATGGTGCTTGCGGACTACTACGACTATATGAAGTACGACCACAAGCTGTTTGACGACGTTCCCTTCCTGCGCGCAACGATTGGTATCAAGTGCTTTGATAACTCCGGCACGATGTGTATGAATATGTGCGACCTCTATCTTGAAGAAAAGGATGAGGAAAATAAAGCGAAGCTCCTCCGCGTTATCAAGGACCTTCGCGATATCGCAATGACGAAAATTTTCAGACTTGATGACGGAACCTTCTACCGCAAGGCCTCTATGACTATGTGGGCTGACGATATGTTTATGTCTATGCCTTTCTTATCAAGAGTGGCTATCGTAACGAAGGACAACAAGTTCTTTGACGAGGTTATCAAGCAGCTCAAGCTCTATCACCAAAAGCTCTGGATGCCAAGCGAAGGCTGCTTCGCTCACATCTATTATCCCGAGCTCGGCAGAAACAACAGAGTGCCGTGGGGCAGAGGAAACGGCTGGGTTTACGTTGGATTTGCAGAAGCTATCGAGCATCTTCCGAAGGATTACCCGGGACGCGATGAAATTATCGAGCTCTATAAGGAGATGGCCAAGGGACTTATTCCTCTCCAAGCAGAAAGCGGAAGATGGCGTCAGGTTCTCAACATTCCCGAAAGCTATGAGGAGACCTCCTGCACGGCTCTCTTCTCAATCTCTCTTGCTAAGATGATTAAGGCAGGCGTTATCGACAGAGAAACCTACCTTCCCATAATCAAGAAAGGCGTTGACGCCCTTCTCAAATACTCGGTTGACGAGCAGTACAACGTTCTGGGCGTTTGCAAGGGTTCAAGCTGCAAGGACGGACCGGAATATTACATAAATCTCGGCACGGTATTTAATGACGACCACGGCATCGGCGTAGTAATTTACGCTATTTGCGAATTGATGGATCTCATTAAAGACGAACCCGAAGAAGAATAATTGTTACCGTAAAAAATACAGGGATTTCAGCTCTGAGGCTGAAATCCCTATTTTTTCTTTTTTTCCGAGTGGAATATTTCGGCAATCACCGTTCGCTTGACCTTCATCGCGCTTTTGGGGCAGAATTCCTGACAGCAGAAGCAGCGAATACATATTTTTTTATTGATTTTTGCCTTTCCGTTTTCGATTGTAATGGCTTTGGCGGGACAGATGTCACGGCACACGCCGCAGCCCACGCACATTTCGGGTTTTAGCTTTGGCTGTGTACGGAGAATGGAATTTGCAATTTTACCGAAAAATCTTTTTATGAAATTTCCATCGCTTGCAAATTGAAGAGAGTGACGCTCAACTACCCTCTCGAAATCCTCTGCGATATAGTCCTCGGGGTTTCCGTAAATTGTCAGACCGCTGATATCTTCGGGTATCATTCCGCGCAGATACGCGGCTTGAAGCATAGGCAATTCTTCCCTTTTGAAGCCAAGAATATGAGAGGCAACAAGGTCGAGATTGTGCGGAGAATGACAAGCGAGCAGAAAACCGAGCTTTTTGGGCGTTCCCGCGGTCGGGCCGTTACCCTCCATTCCGACAACGGCATCGGTAATTGACAAAACCGGGTGGAAATACTCGTTAATGTCAATGAGCATATCAGCGAAGTCCTCATATTTTGGGAAGCGGTAGTGATATTCCGGCTTGATTATTCCCGGAATAGCGCCGAACATATTTTTAGCCGCGCAGGACATCCCCATCATTCCGTGGCTTTTAAGCTTTGAAAAATTGATAATAAGGTCGGCTTTGTCAAGATATTTGGTATACGCGAAGGTTTTGAGAACCTTAGCATTCTCGAAAACCGCAGAGCCCTCGCTAAAATCATCGTTTAATTTTCCGCCGTATTTTTCCACCTCGGTGACACCGCTGACCTTGTAAACTCTGCCAACGAAGGCGCTGTTATAAAGTCCGCCGGGACTGTCACCCACGATTACGGTAGCCCCTCTCTGTGAAAGAAGCTCGCACAGGGCGCAAAGCAAGGTGGGGTGAGTTGTGGCGCTCTCTTCGGGCTTCATAGCGCTGACGAGATTCGCCTTGATTATTACGGTCATTTTGCGATTTACGAAATCAAGACCGCCGATTTTTGAAAGCAATGCCGACAGAGCCGATTTTGCTCCCTCAAAGCTATAATCATCAAGCGGAACAATCGACACGGGGTCGGTGATTTTATAATACCTAGATGTAAATTCCATTTTTTATCCCTTGAAAGTTAATATACACAATTATAACAAAAAAGCCTAAACCTTGTCAAGAGAGATTGACTTTTTCACCGTTTTAATGTAGAATAAGGTTTAGAAAAATCAAGCGAGGTAGCTCTTATGCAAATTTCAGGCGCGGAATTTAAATCCTATATTTCAAAGGCGTTTAAGGAAAACGGACTCGGTCAGTATTTAACTCTCGAAATCAGCGAAAAATTTCTCGCTCTTACCGAATTTATGCTGGCGGAAAACGAGAAATACAATTTAACCGCGATAACCGACGAAAAGAAAATCATCGTTAACCACTACGTAGACTCGGTAATTTTGGCGAAGCATTTACAAAAAGGCAAGGTTATCGACGTCGGTTGCGGAGCGGGATTTCCCACTCTGCCTATGGCGATTGTAAACCCCGACTTGAAGATACTCGCAATAGATTCTACTGCAAAGAGAATTAACTATGTCAAGGAGTGCGCGAAAATACTCTCGCTTGACAACGTAGAGACGCTGGTTATAAGAGCTGAGGACGGCGCAAAGCTACCTGAATACAGAGAAAAATTCGACTATGCCACCGCAAGAGCCGTTGCAGAAATGAGAGTCCTTGCCGAATTCTGTCTCCCATACGTGAAGCTGGGCGGAAAAATGGTGGCTATGAAGGGGAAAAATGCCGAATTTGAGTTGAAGGATGCGAAAAAAGCAATCTCGCTTTTAGGCGGAGGCGACGCAAATATAAAGGAGATAAATCTCATCGGCGAGACAGAGAGCTTCTCCCGCCCTTTGATTGTAATAACAAAAAAAAGCAAAACACCTCAAAATTACCCGCGTCCCTACGCGCAAATATCCAAAAAACCGCTATAACATGCACCCGTGTTAAATTTTCGCCTCTACTTATTGCGACATTCCTCGTCCTTTCCTTTATGTATAATAAAGAAAAAAGGAAGTGAAAATATGAGTTATTTTGATGAGGCAAGAGCCATTTCGCAAATAATCACTATGCGAAAATTGACACAGAGCGATATAGCAAAAAGCATGGGAGTGAGTCAGTCGTATATAGCCAACAAGCTACGGCTTTTAACTCTTTCTCCCGCTATTGAGAGCATTATTATTTCACGGGGTCTCTCCGAGCGGCATGCAAGGGCGCTGCTGCGGCTTAAAGACGAAAGAGAAATCGCGTTGGCAGTGGATAAAATATCCGCTATGGGTCTTAACGTTTTGGAAAGCGAGGCTCTGATTGAAGGTATGCTGCCCAAAAAGGAGACCAAAATTGATTATCAGCTCTCTCATATTTCAGACATAAAGCTCTCTCTTGAACAAAGCATTTCATCCGCGCTTGCAGCTATGAGACGTCTTGGTAATGATGCAAGTCAGATTTCCTCGTTTCACGACAACAAAAAATACATAACTATATGCTACGAGGAATAAGCAAATAACCCTATTAGCTAAATGATAAAAAACGCAAGGCTTTCCGAAAAGGTTTGCCTTGCGTTTTTTTATTATTCGAGCGTTGCTTTTACAATACCGAGATTGCTCTTACCGAGAACCTTGATAATATCTACAAGAAGCTCGGTTTCCTGCTCGGGAACTTTAAGAAAATCAAGTTTTACCGTATTTGTATCGGGTACGGTAGCCTTAATCTTCATATACACGTTTTCTTTATGGTTATACTTGATTGTGGTAAGGATAATTTCGTGAATTCGCTTGGTGATATTCTGGTCAACGGGACGGCGGAATATAAGCTTGACACACTTGCTGGTGTAGGTGTAGTTAGGACCTGAAGCCTGAACCTTGGGCGCGTTTGCCTTTTCCTCTGCTGCTTGACGGGCCATCATTTCGGCTTTAATTCTCTTTTGTTCTGCTGCGATTTCCGCCGCTCTGCGAGCTTCTTCCTCCGCTCTTCTCTTTTCCTCTGCTATTCTCTCTTCTTCTGCGAGTCTGCGAGCCTCTTCCGCCTCTCTTTCAGCCTGTTTTCTCTGTTCCTCTGCAAGAGAGCGCTTTGCAGCCTCGGCGAGACGCTCTTTTTCGAGTCTCTCCGCTCTTTCCATCTGCTCTATCTCCTGACGGAGCTTTTCCTTCTCCTGTCTTTCGATTTCTTCCTTATGAAGTCTCTCTTGCTCTTTGGCTTTTGCAAGGGTTTCAAGGCGCATATTTTCTTTTATAAGAAGCTCGTTCTCTTTGAGCTTTTCTTCGTATTCAGCTCTTAATTTGGCTTCAATTTCACGGCGTATTTCCTCTTCGCGAAGTCTGTTTTCCTCTTCGTAATCGTCAGCAGTAGGATCTTCCTCATCAGCGGTTGCTGTATCGGTTTCTTCCGTTGGCTCTTCGATTTCTTCGATTTCTTCGACTTCTTCGGCTTCTTCGGCTTCTTCGGCTTCTTCTATTTCCTCGACTTCTTCGAGAATTTCCTCCGGCTCGTCCTCTATCATCAAGGAAGCCTTCAAAAGCTCGTTTATATCGTCGTTTTGAACTATCGGCTCTTCGCTTATCACGCTGTCAACGGTTGTGCCGAGCGCCGCTGCGAGCTTAGCGTTGATGTCGTCAAAGATAGATTCCGTTTCGGGAACCTCAAAGACAGTAACCTCGCCGCGCTTGATAATTCTCTTTATGAGGTCACGCCATTCGGTAATATTTTTTCTGCCCATAGCGTTTTGGTATTTGGTGATAGAGGTGCGAGAGAGGAATCTATATTCTTTCTCTCTTATCTTTTGCGGTACGTCCTCAGCAATTTCAAATATAATCTGACTGCTGACAACGTTGTCTGAAACGGTATAAGATACCGCGCTGTCAACTCTCGTCCATTTAATCCAAAAGTCTCTCAGACTGCAACCCTTTGCTCCGAGCAGCAAACGGCGGTATGTAACGTTATCCACGACGTGCTCCATATAAGTTTCCGGCGAGAACGCCATAACCATAGAGAGTGTGCTTTGCGCAAGACCTTCAAGATTGAAGGCTTTTTGAATTTCCGCGGAAATCTGACGGGCAAGCTCGTCAATGAAGGTCTGGGAATACTTTCCCGAAAGGAAGGTCTTGTCATTTGACGAAGACTGAATATTTAACGGAACGACTCCGCTCTCAAAATACATGGAGCGCCCCAAAAGTTTATTTTCAAATTCGCTCGGTACGGTATCGCAAAGCGTAAATTTGATAGGCTCCGTTCCGTTATATGAATACGGAGAGGACGGAATTTTAAGTTTGTTCGTGCGGCGCCATTTAACCCATTTACGAAGAACGCTGTTATCAAAAACAAGTGTCAGGGGGTAGTAAACCTCGCCCTCAAAGATGAAATTATCAGCAATATAATCCTCGTACATTTGTATACCGATAAGCTCGTCGCCATAAAGCTCCTCTAATTGAGGGGCAAGGTTAGTGAGAATTTCGTTAACAAACCTGTCGGTTATTGTGTCCTTAATAATTTTGTTATGTAAAAGGTCGATGTTCATATTCTGCCTCCGAATTAATTCTTCAAATTATATTTTAGCATATATTTTTATAAATTGCAATAAGTAATGACTTCTTTTTTAGCGTATTTTTTAGCATTTCTGTCAAAAAATATTGAAAATTGCGTCAGGACATGGTAAAATGTTCTCAGCAAGAGGTGACGCGTATGAATTTAAAGGTTATTGCACGGATAAAAAACGACTTTAAGGAAAAATTCGGCATACCCAGACAAAGCGGTATAACCGACTCCATGATTTCCAAAATCGTCTTCGAGAAAGAATACAGAAACGATGAGAGTCTGCGTGGCTTGGACGGATATTCGCACATTTGGGTTTTATGGGAATTTTCCGAAAGCGTGAGAGAAAATTGGTCTCCCACGGTACGTCCGCCAAGACTCGGCGGCAACAAACGAATGGGTGTTTTTGCAACACGCTCACCCTTCCGTCCAAATCCGATTGGCCTTTCTTCCCTTAAACTCGTAGGAATTGAAAAAACAAAAACAGAAGGCTCGGTTCTCCTTGTTGTCGGGGCAGATATGCTTGATGGCACTCCTATCTACGATATAAAGCCCTATCTCAAATTTACCGATTGCCACGAGGACGCAATCGGCGGCTTTTCCGACGGTGTAAAGGACTATTCTTTAAAGGTCCGCTTCCCAAAGTCTCTGCTTGGAAAATTCGAAAGCCATCTTCAAGAAGACCTTTTAAAGATACTCGAAAACGACCCGAGACCGTCATATCAAAACGATGAAAATCGAGAATATATTATGAATTTTGCAAATAAAGATTTGCATTTTAAGGTATTTGACGGAATTTTAGAGGTTATTTCTGTTGAAGAATTAAAGAACGGCTCATCAAAATGATGAGCCGCTTTTTTAGTATTCTGCGTTTCCTACAGTTCTTGGATAAGGTATAACGTCACGAATATTGGAGACGCCTGTGAGGTACATAATAATTCTCTCAAAGCCAAGTCCGAAGCCTGCGTGCTTCGTTCCGCCGTATTTGCGGAGATTCAAATACCACCAATAGTCCTTTTCTTCAAGACCAAGCTCTTGCATACGGGCTTTGAGGACATCAAGTCTCTCTTCACGCTGGCTGCCGCCGATAATCTCGCCGACGCCGGGAACAAGAAGATCCATAGCCGCGACGGTTTTGCCATCGTCGTTTTGACGCATATAGAACGCCTTGATTTCTTTGGGGTAATCAATTAAGAATATAGGCTTCTTATAAATTTGCTCGGTGAGGTATCTCTCATGCTCTGTTTGAAGGTCTACGCCCCAATATACAGGATATTTGAAATCCGCTTTCGCCTTTTCAAGTATTTCAATAGCCTCCGTGTAGGTGACCTTTGCGTAATCTGCGTTGCGGAGCGAGGTCAACCTGTCCATAAGAGTTTTGTCTACGAATTTGTTGAAAAATTCAAGCTCTGCCTTGCAGTTATCCATTACGTGATTGATAATATACTTAATCATATCCCAAGCGAGCTCCATATCGACTTGAAGGACTGCAAACCCAATTTCCGGCTCAATCATCCAGAACTCTGCTGCGTGACGGGTAGTGTTGGAATTTTCCGCTCTGAACGTAGGTCCAAAAGTATAAATATTACCAAACGCCATAGCGTAGGTTTCGCCCTCCAGCTGTCCAGAAACTGTGAGGTTTGCTCCCTTGCCGAAAAAGTCCTGCGAATAGTCGACACTGCCGTCCTCTTTTCTGGGAGGAT
This sequence comes from Eubacteriales bacterium, assembly GCA_045605265.1. GTDB lineage: Bacteria > Bacillota > Clostridia > Oscillospirales > CAG-272 > UBA1740. The sequence goes on from JAZUPQ010000131.1 coordinate 22,648, forward strand.
TATCCATATCGAGAGTAGTCACCTTGAACATCTCGCCCGCGCCCTCTGCGTCGGAGCAGGTGATGATTGGGGTATGAACGTAAACGAAGCCGCGGTTGTGGAAGAACGAGTGAATCGCATAGGCTGTTTCGCTCCTCACTCTGAAAACTGCTGAAAACAGGTTGGTTCTGGGTCTCAGGTAAGCCTGTTCACGCAAAAATTCTACTGTGTGGCGTTTAGGTTGAAGCGGATAGTCGGGTGTTGAAGTTCCCTCTATTTCAATTCTTGTCGCTTTTAACTCAAAGGCCTGTTTCGCCTCCGGGGTAAGTGTAAGGACGCCCGTAACAACAAGAGATGCGCCCACGTTCATAGAGGCTATCTCATCATAGTTATCTACGATATCCCTCTCGAAAACTACCTGAATACTGCTGAAATAGGAGCCGTCGTTGAGGTCGATAAATCCAAACGCCTTGGAATCGCGAAGGTTTCTTACCCAACCGCCAACAGTCACGGTTTTGCCGCCAAATGAGGCGGCATCATTATAAATATCCTTTATTAATACTCTTTTCATTTTTGTATTCTCCGTGTATTTTTAGTTTAATCAAAATGACAAAATGCTTTTGGAAACAAAGAAGTAGAGCAAAAGCGAAATTATGTCAAGTAAGGTTGTTATAAATGGCGATGCCATAACCGCAGGGTCTAAACCTATCTTTTTTACAAGAAGGGGCAGCGTTGCTCCGATTATCTTTGATAAAATAATCGTAAAGACAAGAGTAATTGAAATTATAAACGCCACAAGGACGTTTACCTCGGGGTTGTTCAACATCCAGCCGTCTATAAGCATTACCTTGCCAAAGCAGATTAGTCCAAGCGCAACGCCCGAAAATACTCCTACCAGCATCTCTTTTTTCAGCACAGAAAAGAAATCCGAAAATTTTATATCTCCAAGCGAGATACCGCGGATAACCGTTACAGAGGCCTGTCCTCCGGAATTACCGCCCGTACCCATAAGCATAGGCACAAACATAATAAGCACGGCGGGTAAAGCCATCTCAAAGTTATTCAATATAGCGCCTGAAAAGGTCGCGGAAAGCATAAGCAGTAAAAGCCACGGCATTCTCGCCTTCCAAAAGCTAAAAACACTGGTTTTGAAGTAAGAGGTTTCGGTAGGAATGATAGCCGCCATTTTAGCGAAGTCCTCTTCGGTCTCCTCTTGCATAACGTCAATAGCGTCGTCTACCGTAACGATTCCCACAAGGCGATACTCGTTATCCACTACCGGAAGCGCCAAAAAGCCGTATTTATTGAATTTTAAAGCAACATCCTCTTTATCGTCCGTGGTATTTGCAAATATTACGTTCTCCTCCATAATATCTCCAAGAACCGTGTCCACGGGTGAGATAAGCAGCTGCTTTGCGGTAACGAGTCCGATTAACTGTCTCGTGTTATTTGTTATATAGCAGGTGTATATCGTCTCTTTGTCAATAGCGACCTTGCGTATGTGTTCAAGCGCCTGCGCAACCGTCATATCCTTTTTAAAACGGACGTACTCGGTTGTCATAATAGTTCCTGCGCTGTTTTTGGGATAACGCAGGAGTTGGTTTATTAAATTTCTGCTTTCGCCGTCTGAGTTTTTAATTATACGCTTTACAACGTTTGCGGGCATTTCTTCAATAATATCGACGGTATCGTCCATATACATATCGTTGAGCATATTTGAAAGCTCCTTATCGGTGAAGCTCTCTATCAGATATTTTTGAAGGTCGCTGCTCATCTCTACGAACACCTCTGCCGCTATTTCCTTTGGCAGAAGTCTGAACAGGCGGATATAATATTTTTTCGGCGACTCCTCGAAGTAACCCGCTATATCGGCCGGTGGAATGATTGAGGCAAGCTCGACGAGCTTTGCGTACTGCTTCGACTCCAAAAGTTCAATCAAATAGTCAAAGTTTGGTAAATTTTCGTCCGGCGAAACTATTTCTATTTTTTTATTTTCTTCCATAGTTCTCCCTTCTTTTTAGATGGGAAGAAACACATTGTGATGCCTATAACTTCCCATTGGATTTTTAATAAAACTGCAACAATTATCCACGTCCATTATAGACCTCACCTCCTGAAAATAAACATATATGTATATATTTTAAATCTTTAAGCAATCTTTGTCAATAGAAAATTGCTATTTTTTAAAGTTTATCTATTTCGCTTTCTCCAAAAACCGTAATACCCCGTTCTTTGAGGTATTTTGCAGTTACTCCGTCTCCGTCAATCAAGGTTGAGGTGAAGCTACCGTCGTAAATTTTTCCGCTTCCGCACGAGGGGCTTCTCTCTTTCAGAAGAGCGATTTTGCAATCGAGCATACTGCAAATCATATAGGTGGAAACAGCGCCGCGATTATAGTTTTCGCTTACGTCTCTGCCGTCGTTCATATACACTCCGCCGTCTCTTTGCTCGCTCGGATTTCTCGGCGTAGTGAGACCGCCGTAAATTTCAGGGCAAACGGGTATCAAATTATACCGTTCCCTTAGCTTTTCAACGTCAATTTTTTTTACGCTTTTCCCGTCGTATCTGCAAGGCACACCTAAAAGACAGGCGCTAATAATCAAGTTTTTCTTTTCCATTTTTAATAAGTCCTTCCTTTATGCAACTAACGTCTGCCGCCCCCATAAGCAGAATAGGCAGATTTGATGAATTAATATGCTCAAAAACATCGTTATTTGTTACACGGGTGGCCACTTCTCCCATTTTTTCGGCTAACAAAAGAGAAGTAACACCGTATTTGTTCTCTTCCCTTATCCCGTCAATATCAAGCAACAAAACCCTCTTGGCAAGAGACAGAGAATTGACAAAATCAGAAAAAAACGCGCTTGTTCTGGAGTAGGTGTGAGGGCGGAATATAACCATAGGGCTTTGCCCTGTTATAGCCTCTACCGTCTCTATTCCAACGGCAATTTCCCGCGGGTGATGAGCGTAGTCGTAGTAAACCGCTCTGCCTCTGTATTTTCCTATGTATTCAAGTCTGCGGGGAATACCGGGAAATGAAGAAATTGCCTCTGCAATTCCTTCTCCGTCAAGTCCCCATTCTCTGCACGCGGCATAGGCGCAAAGAGAATTATATACGTTAAAAAATCCGGGGATACCGAGCTTAACGTTATTTTTTTTACCGTCTCTTTCAAGAATTTCGTATTTATAAAAGCCGTTGTCCTTTTCGTAAGAGACTAGTCTGTAATCAGCCTTTTTGCTTTGCCCGATACTTATTACCGTTGCCTCTGTCCTTTGACTTACGGAAATCAAATTCTCGTCGTCCGAATTGACAATCGCCACCTGACAATTATTCATAGCGGATAAAAAAGACGCCTTCAAGGCTTCAATATCGGAAAAATAATCGGTATGGTCAAGCTCCAGATTCAGAAATATATTGAAATCGGGAAAAAAGCTCAAAAAGGAGTCCTTATACTCACAAGCCTCGTATATCAAGGTTTTTGAATTATTATATTCATAGGGTTTTCCGTCCTTCGAAAGACTTGCGCCGCAAATGCAGTCGGAATCCATGCCCAAACTTTTAAAAATATGATGAGTGATTGCAGTTACGGTGCTTTTCCCGTGAGTTCCACACACGCCGATAGCTTTTTCATAATCAAGAACCAGCGCGCCGAGAAGCCTATCTCTCGTACAAATTTCCTTGTCCAATTCACTTGCGAGCCTAAGCTCCTTGTTATCGTATGAAATCGCGTGGCTGTGAACAAGCAAGTCACATTCATTGATAAATTCGGAACAGTCTCCGATTTTAACTGACTTTTTCTCCTTTTGGAGAATTTTAAATAATTCCCCCTCGCTTCTGTCACTTCCCGTGGATTTTATTCCTTTGAGCTCCAAAATTTCAAAAAGGGAGTACATTCCCACTCCGCCAACGCCCAAAAAATGAGCCTTCGTGTTTCTATTTTCAATCAACTTCTTTAACTTTAATATATCTTGAAGTCTGCTTCGTTTAGACAATATTCTCTCCGATTCGTTTTTTCTCGATTTGCAAGGCTATATTGTTCATAAAAAATATACAAATAATTTATACTTTACTTCCTTTCTTCGCGATTTTTTTTAACAATATTATACTATAATATATTCAGCAAATTTGGAAAATACTACAAATCGAAAGGAAAACAAAATGCAAATCACCGATATTAAAATCAGAAAATTTTTTGATGAAGGACCTATGAAAGCCGTTGCCTCCGTTACGTTTGACGACTGTCTTGCAGTTCACGACGTAAAGGTTATTTATGCCAAGGAAAGATACTTCATCGTAATGCCATCAAGAAAAAATCCGGATGGAACTTACAGAGATATCGTACATCCAATCAACTCTGATTTTCGACGTGAGCTTGAAGAAGCTGTTATCGATGCGTATAACGTTCAACTCGTTGCAGCAAGGGCAGACGACGAACTTGAAGAAGAGCCGTATATCGTATAATATTATACAATAGCATAATCTTTTTGTCAACAAAGTATTATTTTTCATAAAACTTGAAATAATTATACTTGCAGACATAAGGAAGGAAAAATGCGGGTGTCCTTTTGGGCAGCCCGCATTTCTATTTGTATGATTGGTATTATTGTAGACGGCGCAAGCAACTTTTCAGAAGCTGAAATTTCAAAAATCCAAGATGAATTTACTCTCAAAGCAGTTTTTATAGCCCTTTGCGACGAGGACGAAATAAGGGCAAAATTTTTATCAAGAAAATGCTCTGCCCCATATATCTTACTTGAAGATTTTAAAAGATTTACGAAATTTGCCTGCAATGTGAAATATTTTATATGCAACAGCGCTGCAGGTGTTCTATACTCTCTGCTTAATTACAGGCCTTGCTACTTCTCGATTAAACAAATTGAGAACTTAAACTCTATTTCCAGACTTTTCCCATTACTTAAAAAGAAATTGATTATTCCTTACAATTCAAACGACCTGTCAAAAATAAGAAAAGTCGAAGTACAAGACCTCGACTTTTCAGGTATATTAAACTCTATAATTCAATATTAAACTTCGCCGTTTGCAGCAAGTTCATTGAGCTGGTCCTTTTCAAGAGCCTCATCTGCAACAGGCGCAGCATCTACAACCGGCTCAAGGAGGGTAGGCTCTTCAACTGCGGGAGCAGCCTCAACAACGGGCTCAGCAGCCACGGGAGCTTCTTCAACTGCCTTAGCAGCAGCGGCTTCGCGCTTTGCTGCTTCTCTTTGTTGTTTGTTGATAAGGCTCTTTTGTTTACGAACAAGCTCTTGGAGTGTTTTTTCAAGAGCTGTATGGTTTTCAGTAAGTGTAGCCTGAACTTCGGCAACGTTCTTCTGAGCTTCTGCGAGAGCCTTTTGCTTATCAATAGCGGCGCTCTGGCTATCAAAGATTTCGCTTTGAGCCTCTGTAACTGCTATCTGGTCATTAGCAATAACCTTCTGCTTTGCTTGAACGCCCTGGAGCTCTCTTGAAAGCGCTCTCTGCATATCGTTTACACGGCGTGCAGACTCATTTGCTTCCTTCTGCTTTTCTGCAAGAGCATTGTAAGCCTCGGAAAGCTCTGTGAGATTACCTGTGGTATTGTTAAGGTTGTTGAATATTTCAACGAGTTTATCGCAAACGAACTTAGCCTCTTCAGCTACCTTGTTAGCTACCTCTGCAACAGCCTCGAAGGAAGGCTTAACTGCATCGGACATAGCGGTAACAACTGCTTCCATTTCCTCTGCAGTAGGAGCAACCTCTTCAACTGCGGGAGCTTCCTCTACTACTTCCTCAACTACGGGAGCAGCGGGAACGATTGCAGGAAGGCTTGCCATATACTCATCCATACGAGCTTCAAGAGCAGCTTTGAATTTTTCCATAGCAGCGTTTACTGCATCTTCAACCATCTCGTCAACATTAACATTCACGGGCTCAACGTTAACAACAGACTTAACTGTCTGCTCTTGAGGTTGAGGCTGCGGCTGTTGCTGCTGTACGGGCTGTTGATACGGCGGCTGATATGGCGGATACATTGGTGGCTGATATGGATATACAGGTGGGTAAACAGGTTGTGGATATGTAAATTGAGGAATCTGAGGCATAACGAAATTAATGTTTGCGCCAACAGGAGTTGTCGTTGTCGCAGGTGCCGGATTAGTTGCAGGAGCGGGTGCCGGTTCTTCCTTAGCAGGCTCTTCTGCAGGAACTTCTTCCGCAACCTCTTCTGCGGGAACTTCCTCCGCAACCTCTTCTACTACTTCCTCTACAACTTCCTCTTCAACAGGCTCTTCTTCTTCCTCGTTCTTCACGATGTATACCTGATATGGAGCATACATATTTTCGAGGCTATCAAGGAGCTTGCCGTACTTTTTCTTAAATTTAACGTAGCTCTTTTCGAGCTTGCGTCTCAAAGAACGCTTTTCAGCCATATCGATAACCTTTTCATAGTTATCGCAGATGTTCGAGTAAAGGTCTTTATACGTGATATAAGGAACTATCGCATCTCTTAAAACACTTGCAAATACCTCCTTATTGATTTCAGCCTTGTCCGCGAGTTTTTGCTTATGAGGATTTGCAATCGACTTGTTCTTTGCCTTCGTCCAATTCTTGTGAGCTTTGGGAAGTGCAGCGGCAAGCTTTTTGCAGTCCTTGTAAGTACCGGGAAGCATACTGGTGTTCTGTGTTATTTCGTCTAACAATTCGTACATATATACCTCTTTCTGCGCAGTTGAAGTTTACAAAAAGCGCTTTTTTCTTTTATTATAGCAGAAATCAAGTGCAATAGTCAATAGAAAATAACAAAAAAATATATTTTTTTCAGAAAAATATTTTTTAAATGTCACGAAAGCCGTTCAAGAAGAAGTCTCAGGGCATTTGCGCGGTGGCTTATACGGTTTTTTTCATCCTCGCTCATCTCTGCAACGGTCCTGTTTTCTCCTTTCGGAATAAAGAGCGGGTCGTATCCAAATCCACCGTTTCCGCGCGGAGTTCTGACTATATCGCCGTAGAGATATCCCTCTGCCTCAACAATTCTCCCGTCCGGGTAAACAACGGACATAGCGCAGGTGTAATGCGCGCCTCTTTCTTCCGTGTCGGCAAGCTTTGCGAGAACAAGGTTGTTATTGTCGCTATCGTTACCGTGTCCGCCCGAATAACGCGCGCTGTAAATTCCCGGCTCGCCATTCAAAAAGTCTATACAAATTCCGCTGTCGTCAGCAAGAGCACACTCTCCCGAAATCTCGGAAATCTCTTTTGCCTTCTTTCTCGCGTTTTCCATAAAGGTCTTTCCGTCTTCAACCGTGTCGTGAAAAATTCCCGCCTCGGAAATTGAAATTATTTCTTCGAATTTCCCTGCAAGGATTTCCTTGATTTCCTTAATCTTGTGTTTATTGTTAGATGCGATAATCAGCCTCATTCTTCCGCTTCCTTCTTTTCAAATATCAATTATTGTTTACATTTTTGAAATAATCAGGACTGTTAATTCAAATGTATCAATAAAATTTACGTCTGGTTTTTGTTTTTTTGCACTGCTTTTATTTCAAAATCAGTCCGACGAATTTTACATTTATATTATACACGACAATGCCGGGAATGTCAACAAAAAAACAACTTGCCTCAGTGATAATTTTTTTATTCACAAACAGGATTATTTTTACAAAAGGTATTGACAATTTATAAAAAAAATTATATAATAATATGTGCGATTTCGGAGCATAGCCTAAACTATACCTAAATCGACAAAACGCTAATTATTCTTAGCGAGGGAGGTTCAGAGTGAAACTTGATTTAAGACCGTTGTTGGCAGGTGATAGACTGCTTACATTCGATTATGAGTTAGCTCTTAACTTTGACCCTGAAGACACTTCAAGTTTTCTTTACGGCGTTAGTTTTCCTTCTCCCATGAAGGTTGTGGGTGAAATTACCAACACGGCGGGCTATATGAAGATGACTCTCACAATGTCGGTGGACTACCAAGCCACTTGCGCGAGATGTCTCTCGAACGTAGACGGCGCGTTCACTCTTAATCTTGAGAAAACTGTCGCTTCAAAAGATTTACTTGGTGACTTATATGAGGATAAGCCCGAGCAATTCGCTATTATTGAGAATGGCTTTCTTGATATGGACGAGGAATTGCTTACAGAATTGGAAATGGCATTCCCTGTTCGATTTTTGTGCAAAGAGGATTGCCTGGGTCTTTGTCAGAGGTGTGGTAAGAATCTCAACGAGGGTAAGTGCAACTGTCAGACAAAAGAAATTGACCCGAGATTTGCCCCATTGGCAAAGCTGCTTGAGGAAATGAAAAATAAATAATACAGAAGATGAGAATGCTGATGTAAGCAGGCTCAAATAGGAGGTAAGAAAATGGCAGTACCAAAGGCCAAGGTTTCTCATTCGAGAAAAATGAAAAGAAGAAGCAGTGTTTGGAAGCTCGAGAACCCAACCAACATCGTAAAATGCCCTAACTGCGGCGAATACAACCGCGCTTACAGAGTATGTAAGGCTTGTGGTTTCTACAAGGGTGTTGAGGTTATCAACAAGGCTACCGAAACCAAGTAATCTAAAAAACAAAAAGAGCAACGGGTAATCTGTTGCTCTTTTTGTACGCGTAAGATAACATATAGCAGATAATATATTAAAAAAAGAGCGGTTTTTCTACAACCGCTCTTTTTGTTTGCTTAATTCATCAATAACTTTATCCATTGAAAACCGAATGAGAAGAGAAACGAAGCGAAGTCAAATTAAATTGGTAAGTCGCTTGAATGTTCTTTACAAAAAGCAGTTCAAGCCCTCGGTCAATTAGTATCGCTCAACTAAATACATTACTGCACTTACATCTGCGACCTATCAAGCTCGTAGTCTACGAGCGACCTTACTCATTTGAAATGATGGGATATCTCATCTTGAGGTGTACTTCACGCTTAGATGCCTTCAGCGTTTATTACATCCGTACGCGG
>JAZUPQ010000132.1:0-17856 GCA_045605265.1 Eubacteriales bacterium
ATGTGTCAACGACTGCGTTACAGGCTGGAACCCCGTTATGTTCACACGAGAGGTGAGACTTGCAGCAGCCCTGGAAGATAAGCTTCCCGAATATATAAATACTCTTGTTGATAATTGCCTCGAAAAAGGCAACGCTTATGGAAAGAGCGTTATGTGCGATGCGTTGACCGATAAAATTTCCGCCCACGCAAAGAAGACCGACACTCTTTTGGTTCTCGGAGCAGATGCGCGTTATATGGCGTGCAAGCAAGGAAAAAAAGCAATAGAGGTGCTCGAAAAGGCTAATGTAAGCTTTACCGTTCTTTTGAACGAGCCCTCGACAGGCTCGCAGCTTGATTTTCTTATCGGCGCAGCCGACGAAGCAAAGTCTGAGATGCAGACCATGGCAGAGGTGATGAATAACTATAAGACGGCGGTTATTTATGACCCTGCTGATGCAAAGACGGTTAAACAGAGATATGCCGAATACGGCATAGAGCTTACCTGCCGTGTTGTTACTTATACTGCCTTTCTCTGCGAGCTTTTGAGAAGCGGAGCGTTGAAGTCTGTAAAGAGTGATAAGGAAGTCGTATATCAAGACCCGTTCCAGCTCTCCCGCGATCTCGAAGAAACCGAGGAAGCGCGCGAGGTAATTTCCGCATTCGCAAAGCTCGGTGAATTTCATCTTAACCGCAAGGAAACCGTTTGGGCAGGTAATATTCTCATGGCTCAATATATTCCAAAGGTTATGGTTCTTGTTGCAAAGCGGAGAATATTCAACGCAAAGAGCATCGGCGCCAAGGCAATAGTGACGTCAAGCGTATCCGAGTATACGGCTCTCAAAAACGTAGAGCAGAGCGATGTTGAGATACTCAGTATCGAAGATTTGATCTTAGGAGAGTAATTATGTTAGTCAACTTAAAGGAAATTATTGATATGGCAGAACGCGGCAATTTCTGTATTCCTGCGTTCAACGTATATAATATAGAGACCGTTATGGGAGTTATAGAGGCTGCCGAGGAAAAGAAGGCTCCGGTAATAATTCAGGTTTATCCGAGACTCGTAAACGAGCAGGTTGGATACTATATCGCGCCGGTAGCTCTTGCTGCCGCAAAAAAGGCGAGCGTACCGGTTTGCTTTCACCTTGACCACGGACCAAGCGAGAACGAGGTTATAAAAATGCTCTCGTGGGGCGCGTCGGGAATTATGATTGACGGCTCGGTCCATAGTTATGAAAAGAACGTTGAGCTTGCAAAGCATATTGTTGATATTTGCTCACAGGTCGGAGTCGGAGTAGAGGGTGAGCTCGGCCACATCGGCAGTGTTAACGACGAATTTATGGATGAATTTACAAATCCGGACGAAGCTGCCGATTTCGTGAAGAGGACAGGAGTGTGCTGTCTTGCTGTTCTTATAGGCAACGCTCACGGACATTATAAAAAGCCGCCTAAAATTGATATTGACAGAATAAAGGCTATCAGAAAATCGACCGGAAATATTCCTCTCGTTCTTCACGGCGGTTCCGGTATTCCCGATGATCAGGTAAAAGCGGCAATTTCCGCAGGTATCAGAAAAATGAATATAGGAACGGATGTGTGCTGTTCATTTGCCGACGGTGCGCTTGATGCTCTTACCAATCCGAAAAGAAGCATCGCAGTTGATATATTTATGAAGGATGCAATCGCGAGAGTTAAGAAATTGGCTATTGAAAAGATAGATCTCGTAGGCGCTGCCGGAAAGGCTTGATAGTATGAGTAAAATCGTTGGAATTGGAGCGTGCGTTATGGACACGCTGATAACAGTTCCCAACTATCCGACGGAGGACACAAAGCTCCGAGCGTTGACAAGTAAGATTGCGGGCGGCGGACCGACGGCAACCGGACTTGTTGCCGCCTCAAAGCTTGGCGCGGCTGCGGAGTTTTTAGGTGTTTTATCGGGAGATGGCGCGGGCGACTTTTTAGTGTCAGATTTTCAAAAATACGGAGTTGAAACCCGAAATATAGATATAAAATCCGGTTATCGCGCCTTTACGTCGGTAATTTGGTTAAGCGAGCAGTCGGCGAGCCGCACCTGCGTTTTTGACAAGGGAAATTTGCCGCCGCTTGAATTGAATGAAATGCAAAAGAAGGCGATAAGCGACGCCGAAATTCTTATGGTTGACGGTAACGAGCTGTCTGCGGCGACAGAAGCGGCAAAAATCGCAAAAAAGAACGGTACGAAGGTGCTTTACGATTGCGGCGGACTCTATCCGAATGTAGAGAAGCTGTTGGCGCTTACCGACATTATGATTCCGTCTGAGGAATTTGCTATTGGTCATACCGGTGAAAAAACAGCTGAGGCAGCGGCAAAAAAACTGTATACAACTTATTCGCCCGAAATCGTGGTAATAACGCAGGGTAAGAGAGGGGGAATTCTCTATGACGGAGAAAAATTTGTATCCTACCCCGCATATCAAGTAAACGTAATTGACTCCAACGGCTCCGGCGACGTCTTTCACGGCGCGTTTGCATTTGGTCTGATAAAGGGATTTGATTATTTGAAATGCTGTTATTTTTCAAGCGCCGTGTCGGCTATAAAATGCACAGGGGTCGGAGCAAGAGAAAGTGTTCCGGACTTTGATACGGTTGTAAATTTTCTGCAAAAAAACGGCTATCGTCTTTGATTTATACAAGAGGGCTTAAAAAGACAGAGTTTTGCGACTCGGCAAAACGCAAAGGTGTGGTGTTATGAACTATAAAAAATCCTATAAAAGCACGAAAGGGTACACAAAAGTTTGCAAAATAGGCGAATGTTCCCTTAAAAAACTTGAATTCGGCATAATCGAACTTGATTCCGGCGAAAAGCTTGATTTTTACACAGAGGATAAAGAAGTCGCATTTATTATGCTTGAAGGTCACTGCAACGTTTATGTAAACGGTGAAAAATGGGAAAAAATCGGCAACAGAAATTCCGTCTTTGAAAATCGCAAGGCGGAGAGCTTTTATATGCCGAGAGAACAGGCTCTTGTAATTGAAGCCGTTGATAAAATAAAAATCGCAGTTTGCGGAACTCCAATTTTTGAAAAAAACGAGCCACAGCTTCTTCGCGAGGAGCACTGCGTTCTTAAAAAACTCGGCAGAGCGCCGTTCGAGAGGGAGACGAGCTTTATTATCGACGGTAATTCAAATGCCAAAATTCTCACAATAGGCGAGGCGTATTGCGCTGAGGGTAACTGGGCGGGTTTCCCGCCTCATAAGCATGACGTGAATGATATGCCCAACGAGTGCGTAGCAGAGGAAATCTACTACTTCCTCTTTAATCCCAAGCAGGGCTTCGCGGTTCAGTGCCTCTACACGTCGGACGGAGAAATTGACGAGGCTTACAGAGTTAAGAACGATGAGCTGGTAGAGTTCCCATACGGCTATCACTCCACGGTATCAACTCCGGGATATCAAACCTATTTTCTGTGGCTTATGGCAGGAGATTATCAGGGCTTCAACAGAAGCAACGACCCCGAGCACGACTGGATAAAATAACTGAAACGGATACAAGTGCGTATGAAATATTTACTTGGAATGGATTTTGGAGGCGGTTCGTCTAAGTCCTCCTTGATTGACACGAACGGTAATATCGTAGCCGAAAGCACAGCCGAATATCCTACTCTATATCCCGAAACGAATGCCTGCGAGCAAAATCCTTGCGATTGGATTGCGGCATTGAAGCTCAATGCTTCAAATCTTATAAATAAAAACAAAATCAACCCTGCGGATATTTTGTGTATAGCGTTAGACTCGGCAACACATACCGCGGTTTTATGCGATGAGAATTTCGTTCCGTTAAGACCTGCAATACACTGGACGGACAGCCGTTCGGGAAAGCAGGCAGAGTATTTGAGAGAAAATTACGGCGAAAGGATATTCGCCCTTTCATATCACCGCCCGGACACAATTTGGACCTTGCCTCAAATCATGTGGGTTAAGGAAAACGAACCGGAAATCTTTTCTCGGATAAAACACATTATGTTCGAAAAGGATTACATCCGATACTATCTCACCGGCGCTTTTTGTACAGACTATATTGAGGCGCAGGGGTCGATGCTTTTTGACTACAATAAAAACGCGTGGTCGGAGGAGCTGTGCCGTATGGGAGAAGTTGATATCGGCGTTCTTCCTCCGATAGTGAAGCCTACCGATGTTGTCGGTGGCGTAACCGAGCGCGCCGCAAAGGAAACAGGACTCGCAGAGGGTACTCCCGTTATTTGCGGAACGACGGATACCTGTATGGAGATTTTTGCTTCGGGCTCGGTTAATAAAGGCGATATTACCGTCAAGCTGGCAACAGCAGGCAGGATTTGCGTAATAACCGACAGAGCCTACCCCAACAGACACCTGGTAAATTACGCCCATATATCAGACGGGCTCTGGTATCCCGGCACCGCAACCAAAGCGGCGGCTTCTTCTTACCGTTGGTACAGAGATACCTTCGGCGGAGAGTACGGCGAGCTTGACGCGGGCGCAAATGAAGTCGAAATCGGCTGTAACGGTCTTGTTTTTCACCCGTATATTAACGGTGAATTAACCCCCTATGCAGACCCAATGCTTTGCGGCAGCTTTGTTGGAATTCGCGCCACTCACGGAAAAAAGCATTTTACAAGAGCGGTTTTAGAGGGCGTTTGTTACTCGCTTTTAGACTCGAAAACGGTCCTTGACGAGATAGGTATAAAATACAACAAAGCCGCCGCGCTTATCGGAGGTGGAACAAAAGGCGAAATATGGAAGCAGATGACCGCCGACGTTTTGGGTATAACCCTCAAAACCAACGAAAGCAGCGATTCATCCTTCGGCTCGGCGATGCTGGCAGGTCTGGCTATCGGAATATTTAAAAGTCCCGAGGATGCGGTCAAAAAATGCGTCAAGCAGACGGGCGTCGTCATTCCCAACGCCGAAAACACGAGAAAATATAAAGAAGTTTTCCAAAAGTATAAAGCAATACAAACGGTGCTGTCAAATATATATCACAAATTTTAAGAAAAAGGAGAAAACAAAAATGAAAAGAGACATCAATTTAATTCCACCGGAAGAATTAGGCGTTGGAAGCAAAATCAAGCTCAATGTTTGCGAGCACGAGGTAGATATGTACTGGAAGGTTGCTATTGAAGTGCTGGAAGTCATCGAAGCAAACAACAAAAAAGGCGAGCCGACCGTAATGGTAGTTCCTTACGGACCTATCGGCCCATACGCAAGAATGGCAGAGCTTGTTAACAGATACCGCATTTCTTTGAGAAATTGCGTGTTTATGAATATGGACGAGTATCTCAACGAGGACGGAACTTATATTGATTATAATCACCCTCTTTCATTCCGCGGAGGAATGGACAGAACCTTCTACTCCAAGGTAGACGAGGAGCTCAACGTTCTTCCCGAAAACAGAATTTTCCCCGAGCCGGGAAATGAAGGCAGAATTATGGAAATCATAGAGAAGTACGGCAAACTTGATATGGTATTCGGCGGCGTTGGTATAAACGGACACTACGCTTTCAACGAGCCGCCGGAGCCCGGAGAGGTTTGCTCCGCCGAGGAGTTCGCGCAACGTCCTACGAGAGTTCTTAAAATAGCTCGCGAAACCCGTACAATCAACGCATTTATGAACTGCGGTGCAAATATTTCGGCAATCCCCGAAAACTGCATTACGGTAGGTATGAAGGAAATGATGCTTGCAAAAAAGGTTCGTATGTGTATGCCTCGCGACTGGAACGCCGCTGCTCTAAGAAAGGTTCTTCACGGTGAGGTAACCTCTGCCGTACCTTGCTCGCTCTTCCAAAATCACCCTGACGCGATGCTTTACGCGGCTCAGGTTGCGACAGCTTGTCCTGTTTCTGCTATTCGCGTTTACAACAAATAATGAGCACCGTAATTTTAAATGCCTCGTTGGTATTAAAAAATCAAATTGCGGAGAATAAAAATCTTCTGATTTCCGACGGAAAAATTGCCGATATGGATTATAAGGGTGATTTGTGCGGAAAGCAGGTATACGATGCTTGCGGAGCCTACGTCTTTGCGGGATTTATAGAGGTGCACGTTCACGGCGGCGGCGGAGCAGACTTTATGGATGCTGACGTTAAGGCCTTTGAGACGGCAGTAAAATGCCATCTTGCCCATGGCTCAACACAAATATATCCAACGGCAGTAGCGGCCTCTCACGAGGACACGGTGACATTTATCGAAAACTTTAAAAAATTCAAAAGTACAAGCCCTTATGCGAAAATAACTCCCGGAGTTCATCTGGAAGGGCCATATTTCTTCGGCGCGGTGCAACAGAGTCTCGGAGCGCAAAAGCGAGACGCACTTCGTTTGCCCGATATGAATGAGGTTGATACGCTTTTGAAATGCGCCGACGGAGCAATTAAAAGATGGGATGCGTCTCCCGAGCTCCAAGGAGCCTGCGAGTTTGCAAACGTTATGCAAGACAGGGGAATTCTTTGCGCTGCCGCGCATACCGATGCAACGGCAGAGGAGGCCGAAAAGGGTTTTAAAAACGGCTTTTCGCACGTAACGCATTTTTACAACGCCACGAGTCTGCACCGTAAGCGTGGGCAAAAGGTTTACGCAGGTGTAGTAGAGGCTACTTATCTTAACGATGACGTCACCATCGAATTAATCGGAGACGGCTGTCATATTCCGAAAGAGGACGTATATCTGGCCCTCAAAATTAAAGGAGCTGAGAAAGTTTCCGTAACCACCGACGCTATGCGTATTGCGGGCACGGATTTAACCTCGGGAAAGCTTGGAAATAAAGATAAGGGCTTGGATGTTATAGTTGACGATGGCGTTGCCAAGCTCAGTGATAAGGTATCTTTTGCCGGAAGCATAGCTACTATGGACCGTTGCTTACGAGTGCTCTGCCAAAAATACGGCATTGATTTGCCGACCGCTTCCATAATGCTTTCCTACGCTCCCGCAAGGCTTATGGGCATTTCTGATAGGAAGGGAAGTATCGAGCCCGGAAAGGACGCGGATTTGGTTATCGTCGGCAGGGATTTTGAGATAAAAGACGTATTCGTCGGTGGTGAAAAACAATGAGAGTGGTAGTTTGTGTCAAGCAAAGTGTATCGGGTGAAATAAATCCCTTTGATGCTTGCGCGTACGAGGCGGCTTTGAGAATTCCGTCCGCCGAGGTTATTTTGCTTTCTATGGGGCCCAATAAATCCTATGATTTTTTAAAGAATCTAACCCGATTAGGCGCGAAGAAAGGAATTCTGCTTTGCGACCAATCCTTCGCGGGAGCGGATACTCTTTCGACCGCGTATACGCTGAGTCTTGCAGTTGACCGCCTGAAGCCCGACCTTATAATCTGCGGAAGGCAAACTATGGATGGCGACACAGCTCAGGTTGGGCCGGAGCTAGCGGTATTTGCAGGATATGAGTTGATATCCAACGCTATGTCGTTGACTGCAAACGAAAGCGGTGTCGAGGCGGAAAGGCGGGATTTCGGAAAA
Source organism: Eubacteriales bacterium (assembly GCA_045605265.1). GTDB lineage: Bacteria > Bacillota > Clostridia > Oscillospirales > CAG-272 > UBA1740. Next base: position 7,454 of record JAZUPQ010000132.1, read on the forward strand.
ATTTACGCAAAATACCCCGCTCTTGTTACAGTGGAGCGAATAAACACCTTGCGCCTTCCCAGCATACGCTCAAAGCAGAGCGAGGTTGAAATATGGAACGCCGCGCTATTAAACGCGGATATTTCAAAATGCGGCTCGTCGGGCTCTCCCACAAAGGTTATCAAAACCTTTGAAAATTTACAGGATAGAAGAAAATGCAAATTTATCAAGTCTGAGGACTTGAAAAAGGTAATAAACGAGTCGCTGAATAAAAAGAAAACAGAACCCGTTGAAGCCGGGCTTGTCTCAAAGCTGAATGACGTTTGGGTTGTGACCGAAGCTCCAATCAAAATGGCGAAAACGGTGAGTGACGATATAAAAATCATTCCGATGGACAGCGCGGAGAATCTGTCAAGGCTTATAGAAAAAGAAAAGCCGAACGCAGTTTTATGGGGTTGTGACAGTGTCAGCAAGGAGACGTCGGCGAGAGTTGCGGCAATTTTGCATCTCGGACTTTGCGCCGATTGCACAAGTCTTGAAACCGACGGTGAGAATTTGTTTATGTACCGTCCCGCCTTTTCGGGCAACATAATCGCGAAAATCAAGAGCGAGACGAAACCGGTTATGGCAACCGTCAGAACGACAGTCAACGGCAGTTCGTCCGTCACGGTCGGCGTCGGATACGGTGTAAAGGAGCAAATTGAGAGAGTAAAAGAATTTGCAAAGACCTTAAACGCAGATCTCGTGTCATCGAGACTTATGGTTGACCGCGATTATTTTCCCTATTCGCATCAGGTAGGCCTTACAGGAAAAACCGTAAGCCCCGATGTCTATATCGCGGTGGGTATTTCCGGGGCAATACATCATATAGACGGAGTTCGTTCAAGCGGAACAATTATTGCCGTAAACCCCGATAAAAGCGCGCCGATTTTTGACTTTGCGGATTATGGAATAGTATCGAAATTCGAGGACTTGGAAATATAAAGTCCGACACTTTTTTGCTCTAATGCAAAATTTGTAAAACTGATTTTTAAAAAACACTTGACAAACTTTTAAATAAGGTATATACTTTGTAATATAAAAGAGGAAAGGCGGAATAGCATAATGATTTGCGTTCACAATATGCTGAGCACACGATTTTATTATAGCCATCAATGCGGTTTTTCTGCCTTTGCTGAAAAACATTGATTCGATGGCTTTATCGTCATTGGATTGATGGTAATTTAGGTTAAAAGGAATATATAGAAAAGTCCGCATAAGTATTTGAACTTGATTCAAATCTGTGCGGACTCGTCTTTTAAAATATAAACTTCAAAAACAAGGAGAAGGTACAAAACAATGAGTATGAATTTTCACCATAAGCTTCCTATCCCCAAGGATGTTAAGGCGCAATATCCTTTAAACGATGAAATGGTTCGCGCAAAGGCAGAGCGTGATGAGGAAATAAAAAAGGTATTTCGAGGCGAATCCGATAAACTGCTTCTTATAATCGGCCCTTGCTCCGCCGATCACAAGGAGTCTGTGCTTGAATATATAGGCAGACTTCGTACAGTTCAGGATCAGGTTTCGGAGAATATTCTCATCATTCCGCGTATTTACACAAACAAGCCAAGAACAACGGGAGACGGATATAAAGGAATGCTTCACCAACCGGACCCAACTGCAAAGCCGGATATGCTTGCAGGCATCGTAGCAATTCGCGATTTGCATTTGTCTGCTCTCCGTGATTACGGTTTCAGCTGTGCTGATGAAATGCTTTATCCCGATAACTACCGCTACCTTTCCGACCTGCTATCCTATGTTGCGGTAGGCGCTCGCTCGGTTGAAAATCAGCAGCACAGGCTCACCGCATCGGGAGTTGAAATTCCTGTTGGTATGAAGAATCCTACAGGTGGTGAAATTTCGATTATGATGAACGCCATCAAGGCGGCGCAACACAGTCATACATTCATTTACAGAGGATGGGAGGTTGAGAGCGACGGCAATCCGTACGCTCACGCAATTCTGCGTGGATATCAAGATGCAACCGGAAAATCTGTTTCCAATTATCACTATGAAAATCTTGTCGCGCTTATGGAGGTTTATAAGAAGTCCGGTCTTCTCAACCCCGCCGTTATCGTTGATGCAAACCACTCAAATTCCGGCAAACAATACCTCGAACAGGTGCGTATAGCCAGAGATGTTTTGTATAGCCGAAGACAAAACGAAGAAATCAAAAATATGGTCAAGGGCATTATGATTGAAAGCTATCTTGTAGACGGCGCGCAAAAGACAGACGGAACGGTTTACGGACAATCTATCACCGATCCGTGTCTTGGCTGGGAAAAGACGGAATCTTTGATTTATGAAATCTCAGAAACCTTAAATAAGTGAGGAGTTTAAAGTATGAGTTCTCTGGAAGAAGCAAGAAAAATCATAAACGACACCGATGCGAAAATGGCAGAGCTCTTTTGTATTCGTATGAAAGCATCCGAGGCGGTATGCGCCTACAAAAAAGAGCATGGATTGCAAATTCGTGATGCAGAACGGGAAGCCGAGGTAATTCGGCGTAACGCTGAACGCATTGAAGATAAAACAATTAGAGAATATTATGTGCGTTTTCTTTCCGAAAATATGGCCATCTCCCGCGCGTACCAAGAGAGACTTATGAACGGTATGAAGATTGCGTATAGCGGCACGGAGGGAGCGTTCGCGCATATTGCAACCTGCAAGTTGTTTCCCTCTGCTCACAAAATTGCATATCCCGATTTTGCATCCGCTTATTCGTCGGTCGTGAATGGGGAGTGCGACGCAGCGGTTCTTCCGACTGAAAACAGCTATAACGGAGAGGTTGGACAGGTGACGGATTTAATGTTTGCCGGCTCTCTTTATGTGAATAATATGACCGAGCTTGCCGTTACGCAGGATTTACTTGCAGTTCCCGGCGCAAATTTATCTGATATAAAGACGATAATCAGTCATCCGCAAGCTCTCGGTCAATGCGCTGAGTATATAAAGGAAAAAGGATTCTCCTCTCACGAACATACGAATACAGCCCTTGCCGCAAAATACGTTGCCGAAAAAAAAGACAAATCCGTGGCGGCAATCGCAAGCGCCGAAGCAGCGGAACTGTTCGGTCTTACGGTTCTTGAAAGAAATATCAATGCAAGCCGTAACAACACTACTAAATTCGCCGTGTTTTCAAGAGCTGATAATAAATACGCTATCGGAGACAGAAGCGTACACACTATCTTGATGTTCACGGTTCGGAACGAGGCGGGTGCTCTTGCAAAGGCAATCCAAATCATAGGCAAGCACGGCTTCAATATGCTCTCCTTACGCAGCCGTAATATGAAGGAGCTTTTATGGCAGTATTATTTTTACGCAGAGCTTGAAGGAGACATTACGGCGGAAAACGGAGAGAATATGCTTGCGGAATTGGCTGACTGCTGCGACAAACTCAAAATCGCCGGCAGCTTCAAAAAAGGAGTGCAGCAATGAAAAAATTAACCGTAAATCTCGGTGAACGAAGCTACGATATTACAATAGGAAAAGATTTGCTAGGACAGGCGGGTGAAATATTCCGCTTGGACAGAAAGGTATTTATACTCACCGACAAGGGAGTTCCAAGGAAATATGCCGAAAAAATTCTGTCTGCCTGCGGCTGCGGTCACATATTCACCGTTTCGCAAGGCGAGGGATCAAAGAGTATGGCAACGCTTGAATCGGTTCTTTCTGAAATGATGCGGCTTGATATGACAAGGAGTGATGCGCTCGTTGCGCTTGGCGGCGGAGTTGTGGGAGACCTTGGCGGATTTGCCGCTTCCGTTTATATGCGCGGTATTGATTTTTATCAAATTCCCACCACCGTACTTGCTCAGGTTGACTCCTCCATCGGTGGTAAATGCGCGATAAATTTCGGCGGAGTCAAGAATGTCATAGGCTCGTTTTATCAGCCAAAAGGCGTCTTGATTGACACGGATACGATTTCCACCTTGACGAAGCGCCAGATTTCTGCCGGACTCGCGGAAGCTGTGAAGATGTCGCTCACATCAGATGAGAAACTTTTCGAACTGTTTGAAAATGAAGAGGTGAGCGAGAACAATATTGAAGATATTATCGTTCGCTCTCTGATGATTAAAAAATCGGTGGTGGAGCAGGACGAAAGGGAATCCGGACTTCGAAAAATTCTTAATTTCGGTCATACCCTGGGACACGGCATTGAGGCAGAACTTGAAATGAAGGGGTTGTATCACGGTGAGTGCGTAGCGCTTGGAATGATTCCAATGTGTTCGGATGAGGTTAGGGGCAGAGTTACGGCAGTTCTGAAAAGTCTGGGACTTCCCACAAGCTATGATTATGACCTTGATAAAGCGCTTGCGTACGTCGTTCACGACAAAAAGTGCAGCGGCGGAAGAGTAAACGTCATTACAGTTCGTGAAATCGGCAGCTGCGAAATACAAAAAATGCCGATTGAGGTCTTTAAAAATACGGTAAAGGAAAGGGTGATTGGCAAATGAAAAACACCTTTGGAAATTATATCTCAGTAACCCTGTTTGGTGAAAGCCACGGAGAAGCTGTAGGGGCGGTGCTTGACGGACTTGCCCCCGGTATCAAGATTGATACAGATAATATTGAAAAAAAGCTTGCAGAACGCCGTCCGAGCGGAAAAATTTCTACCGCAAGAGTGGAAAAGGATAATTACAGACTCATCAGCGGCGTCTTTAACGGATATACGACGGGTACGCCCTTGACCGTTCTGATTGAAAATGAAAATACCGTGAGCAAAAATTATGATTCTCTCAGGGATACGCCTCGTCCGAGTCACGCCGACTACACGGCGAATTGCAAATATCACGGCTATCAGGATTTTCGTGGCGGAGGTCACTTTTCGGGCAGAATTACGGCAGCTCTCGTTGCGGCAGGGGCGATTCTCAGCTCCGCCTTGAAGAGTAAAAATATCCAAATTGCCACGCATATCAAAAAGCTGCACGGAATTTCGGACAGGAGCTTTGAAAATTATGATACAGACCTTTCGCTGCTTGAAAACAAGCCCTTTCCCGTGCTGTCTGACGAGGCAGAGGAGCAGATGAAAAACGAAATACTCACGGCAAAATCCGACGGCGACAGCGTGGGCGGCGTTTTGGAAAGCGCCATACTTGGAATTCCCGCAGGTGTGGGAGAACCTTGGTTTGACAGTGTAGAGGGCGTGATTTCGCACATGCTATTCTCCATTGGCGGCATAAAGGGAATTGAGTTCGGCGCTGGGTTCGGATTTGCGGATATGCTCGGGAGCGAAGCAAACGACGCTTTCACTATAAAGGACGGCGCAATAGTTACAAAAACCAACCACAGCGGAGGCATAAACGGAGGTATTACGAACGGTATGCCTATCACACTGCGTTGCGCGGTGAAGCCTACTCCGTCTATCTACAAGGAACAAGAAAGCGTAAATATGCAAACTATGATAGACAAAATGTTAAAAATCGAGGGCAGACACGACCCTGCCATCATTCACAGAGTTAAAAGCGTTGTAGACGCCGCGCTCGCTATTGCGGTAGCGGATATGCTGACGGGACGGTTCGGAACAGATTATTTAATGACAAAATAAAGGAAGATGATAAGATGAAATACGGGTGCATCGGAGAGCATTTGAAGCATAGCTTTTCAAAGGAAATTCACAACGCTCTTGCGGACTATGAATATGAAATCAAGGAAATTCCAAGAAGCGAACTTGATGGATTTATGAAAAACGGTGATTTTAACGCTATCAATGTCACTATCCCTTACAAAGAGCTTGTGATACCTTATCTGTATTTCGTTGATGAACGCGCTAAGGAGATCGGCGCTGTCAATACCGTAGTTAACCGTAACGGAAGACTCTATGGGTACAACACCGATTTTTACGGAATGACAATGCTTCTCTCCCACGCGAATATTGACGTTCGGAATAAAAAGGTTGTAATTCTCGGCACGGGCGGTACTTCCAAAACCGCAAAAGCCGTTGCGAAAGCGCTTTCTGCCCGTGAAATAATTACGGTGTCAAGGAGTGGCAAGGACGGCGCTGTTACCTATGATGAACTACATAGCAGACACAGCGATGCAGAGGTAATTATCAACACGACCCCAGCGGGAATGTATCCGAACATTTTTGAAAAAACAGTTGAATTATCGGGCTTCAAAAGCCTTTGCGGTGTTATAGATGCGGTTTACAATCCCTTAAAAACACCTCTTGTCTTAGAAGCAGAGTCACGGGGAATAGCTGCTGAGGGCGGTCTTTATATGCTGGTAGCTCAGGCGCTCCGCGCCTCGGAAATATTTACCAATACAAGCTTTGACACAGCCGCGCTTGACTGCGTATACGAAAAAATCAAAAGAGATAAGCAAAATATAGTTCTCATAGGTATGCCCGCTTCGGGAAAAAGTACGGTCGGAAGGCTCGTTGCAGAAAAGCTGCGCCGCGATTTCGTCGATACCGATGAGATGATTGCAGAAAAAGCAGGTATGAGTATTCCGAATATATTCGCAGCCTGCGGAGAGAAAAAATTTCGCGAAATGGAAAGTGAAATTATTCGTGACGTGTCCGTAAGCAGCGGAATCGTAATCGCCACAGGGGGAGGAGTTCCGTTAAAAACTCAAAATATGAGCGCGCTTTGTGAAAACGGACGGATTTACTTTATCGACCGATCGCTTGAGCGCTTGATTCCGACAGAGGATAGACCGCTGTCATCGACGAAGGAAGCAATAGAACAGCGATATAAAGAAAGATATTCCGTATACACGGCGGCGGCGGACGTAATTATTGATGCTGATTGCGATGCTGTGAGCGTAGCGGATAAAATCACGGAGGAATTTTTAAAATGAAAACAATTTACGTGATAAACGGCCCTAATCTCAATATGCTTGGGATACGCGAGCCGGATAAGTACGGAAATGAAAGTTACGAAAATTTGATTAAGCGCCTTGAAGCGCACGCAGACGTCAGAAGCTGTAAATTGATAACCTATCAATCCAATCACGAGGGCGACCTAGTTGATAAAATACAGGAAGCCTATTTCAATCGCGCCGACGGTATTGTAATTAATCCGGGCGCATATACCCATACCAGTATTGCGCTGCTCGACGCTTTAAAAGCTGTGAAAATTCCCACAGTTGAGGTACATATTTCCGATGTCTCTAAGCGAGAGAATTTCAGGCAGGTGAGCTTTGTTCGTCTTGTGGCGGCGAAAACCATTATGGGACACGGCATTGACGGTTATTTTGAAGCGATAGACTTTTTGATTTTCGAGGGCGCGGAATGAAGGTTGAAATTAAAAAAGGAATTGCGCGAGGAGAAATAACCGCCCCGCCGTCCAAAAGCATGGCTCATCGCCTGCTGATTTCAGCGGCTCTTGCCGACGGGGTAAGTACGGTGCGCGGAATTTCAAGCTGCGAGGACGTCCTTGCTACCGCGGATTGCCTTCGGGCGTTGGGCGCAAAAATTGAAATAGAAGGTGACAATGCCCAAATTCAAGGTGTTGATTCGCGAAAAGCTAAGCCGATAAAGCATCTTTTTTGCCGTGAAAGCGGAAGCACTCTGCGTTTTTTAATTCCTGTTGCTATGCTTTCAAAAAACGAGGTCGTTTTTAAGGGCGCGGAAGGGCTTATGCGCAGACCTATGACGGTTTATGAAAATCTTGCGGCGGAAAAGGGATTGACCTATCGAAAAAACGGTGACGAAATCACCGTGTGCGGCCCTTTGTCAAGCGGAGAATATACTCTTGTCGGAAACGTCAGCAGTCAGTTCGTCAGCGGACTTCTGTTTGCTCTTCCTTTGCTTGAAGGAGATAGCGTTATTCATTTAACAACAGAGGTAGAAAGCCGTTCGTACATTGATTTAACCTTAGAGGCGTTAGCTTCATTCGGCGTATCTGCCGCGTGGGCAGACGAGCAAACCCTGTATATCAAAGGCGGTCAAAAATACAACGCGGCAGATGTGACGGTCGAGGGTGATGCCTCTGGCGCGGCATTTACCGACGCATTGAATTTATTCGGCGGCTCGGTAAAGGTAAACGGACTGAGAGAGGACACTCTCCAAGGAGATAGCGTTTACCGCAGTCTGTTTGCTCTGCTTGATAAGGGAAAACCAAATATATCAATCGGCAACTGCCCCGACCTCGCGCCTATTTTGTTTGCCGTATCCGCCGCAAAAAACGGAGCTGTGTTTTTAAACACCGCAAGGCTGAAAATCAAGGAGAGCGACCGCGCGCAAGCGATGGCTGCGGAGCTTCGGAAATTCGGCACGGGGGTTACCGTAAACGAAAATTCGGTTGTTATTGAGCCGCTTGAATTTCACACGCCGACAGAAACGCTTTGCGGATATAACGACCACCGCATTGTAATGGCCTTGTCGGTTCTTTGCACGTTGACGGGCGGAGAAATTGAAGGAGCGGAAGCAATTTCAAAAAGCTATACTTCATTTTTTGAACATCTGAAACAGTTGGGAATTGAGGTGAACGAGCGGTGAAATTCGATAAAGAAACCAATATTTTGATCATAGGTTTAGGTGTAATTGGCGGCAGCTACGCCGCAGGACTTACCAATGCAGGCTATAAGGTTTCAGCCATCACAAAGGAGCAAAAGGATATTGATTACGCCCTTGAAAGAAAAATGATTTTGTATGGCACAACCGAGATTGATGCCGATTTGATTGGAAAATCGGATTTGATTATATTCGCGCTCTATCCCACAATCTTCATTAAATGGATATCCGAAAATCAGACGTTATTACGGAGCGGAGCGCTTATAACCGACGTGACGGGCGTTAAAAGTGGCGTAGTTGAAAAAATACAGGAAATTCTGCGAGACGACGTAGAATTTATCTCGGCGCACCCAATGGCAGGCCGAGAGCAAAGCGGAATAGAATTCAGCAGTCCTGATGTATTCAAGGGTGCAAACTATATCGTAACCCCCACCGAGAAGAACAGCGCCGAGGCAATCGGGATTTGCAAAAAAATCGGTGAAATTCTTGGATTTGCCCGTATCAGCGAGCTCTCGCCGAGAGAGCACGACGAAATGATTGCATTTCTGTCTCAGCTTACTCACTGTATTGCCGTATGCTTGATGAACGCCAACACTATGCAGGGGCTTGAAAAATTCACCGGCGACTCTTTCCGAGATCTCACACGAATTGCAAAAATCAACGATAAAATGTGGAGCGAGCTTTTTATTATGAACAAGAGCGCTTTGCTTGAAAGCATCGACGGGTTTATAAAAGAGATGAGCACCTTCCGCGCTATGCTTGAAATTGAAGACAGCGACGGAATGAGGGCGAAAATGAAGCTGTCAACAGCAAAAAGAAGCTTGTTTGATAAACCGAATCAATAAAGAGCGCGTTTCTTTCAAAAGGCAGAAAATATGCAAAAATGATAATAATTTGGATTTTCATATTGAAAACTGCCGAAAAAAGTGGTATAATATGCAAGTGATATAGAAAATTTACGCGGTTAGCGCAAATCGCAGAAATCATCGGGTAATAAGGAGATAGACTATGGCAATCTTTAAGTGTAAAATGTGCGGAGGCTCGCTCGACGTAAAAAGCGGTCTCAGCATTATAGAATGTGAATACTGCGGAACACAGCAAACGCTTCCTAAGCTTGATGACGACAAGCGCGCAAATATGTACGACCGCGCAAATCATTTCCGTCGCAACAACGAATTCGACAAGGCGATGGATATATACGAGAATATTCTTAACGAGGATAAAACCGACGCGGAGGCGTATTGGTCTCTCGTGCTCTGCCGATACGGAATCGAGTACGTAGAGGATCCCGCTTCTCACAAGCGCATACCCACCGTAAACCGCGCGCAGTTCACATCGGTTTTTGATGACGATAACTATAAATCCGCTTTGCAGTACGCGGACCTCTATCAAAAAACCATTTACGAGCAAGAAGCCAAAGCCATAAATGAAATTCAAAAGGAAATTTTGGCGATATCTCAAAAAGAAGAGCCGTTTGACGTCTTTATCTGCTATAAGGAAACCGATGCAAGCGGCAGAAGAACTCCCGACAGCGTTTTGGCGCAGGATCTTTACTATCAGCTGGCACAAGAGGGTTTCAAGGTGTTCTTTTCAAGAATCACTCTTGAAGACAAGCTCGGCTCTGCGTACGAGCCTTACATATTCGCGGCACTTAATTCTGCAAAGGTAATGGTAGTGCTGGGCACTAAGCAGGAATACTTCAATGCGGTATGGGTTAAAAACGAGTGGTCGAGATACCTTGCTCTTGTAAAGCAGAGCGGCGGCAAAAAGATACTCATTCCGGCATACAGAGATATGGACCCCTATGATTTGCCGGATGAATTTTCGCACTTACAGGCTCAGGATATGTCAAAGCTCGGATTTATGCAGGATCTTATCCGCGGCATTAAAAAGATTGCAGAGGCGGACGCCCCCAAGCCGACGG
>JAZUPQ010000133.1:0-13143 GCA_045605265.1 Eubacteriales bacterium
ATTTCGCGTGTCTGATGGAGTCATACTAGTCGGAGAGATAGCGGCGCTCTGTACCTGCAATCCGCTACAGCAGGGATGAATTCCGCTTCCGAGGGGTATAACTGTGTGGACTGCGCCGTTTCCGATTGTGTTGAAGAATGGGTCTTGCGCAACACGAGGCTGTGAACCATGTCAGGTGGGGAACCAAGCAGCATTAAGCGGTTTATCGGGTGTGCCGCAAGGTTGCCTGTTTGGAGCAAAAGGAACGGTTAACGCATGTAGTCGTATTTCGAAGGAGTGGTGTATGGCTCTTTCAGACGCGCGAAATTACTTACATAGGATGCCGTTTGACTTTAAACGGCTGATTTTTTTAGGGGGATTTGAAAAGTGTCGGATTACAAGGCTCTTTATAGAAAATGGCGACCTGTTGATTTTGATGATGTATGCGGACAAGACACGGTCACCGATGTTTTGAAATATGAGGTTGCAAATAAAAAAATATCCCACGCTTATCTTTTTTGCGGTTCACGAGGTACAGGTAAAACAAGCTGCGCTAAAATACTCGCCAAAGCCGTTAACTGCGAAAATCCGAAAAACGGCAATCCGTGCAACGAGTGCGAGTCCTGCCGTTCTATAAACACAGGTATAGCCACCGACGTAATAGAAATGGATGCCGCCAGCAATAACGGCGTCGATGATGTCAGAAGCTTGAAGGACGAAATTACTTTTAATCCCGCGTTGCTTAAATACCGAGTTTATATTATAGACGAGGTACATATGATGACCCCCTCAGCTTTTAACGCTCTGCTTAAAACCTTGGAAGAACCGCCGGAATACGTGGTATTTATTTTAGCTACTACTGAATTTCATAAATTACCTACTACGATAGTTTCTCGTTGTCAGCGTTTTGATTTCAAAAGAATAAGCTCTGAGGTAATTATGCAAAGGCTTGACAAAATTGCCAAGGCGGAGAATATAACCTTGACAAGCGACGGTGCGCGCCTTATAGCCAGAAGCGCAAGAGGCGGTATGAGAGATGCGGTCAGCCTGTTGGAGCTTTGCGCGGGTTCAAGAGCTGTCGTTGATGCGGATTTGGTTTCAAATACTGTAGGTATGGGAGACCGAAATATCGCTTACAGTCTTATTGAAGCGATAGGCAAGTCCGATTATCGAAAGGTCTATTCGATAGTTCACAAAATTGTTATGGGTAGCGGAGACGTCAGCGTTTTTTGGCAAGAACTGATTGACTCATACCGAGATATGATGGTGGTTAAAACCATTGAGAATGCAAAAGAATATTTAGACCTTACAGACGTGGAATATCAGACATTGAAAAAGGTGTCGGAAGATTTTTCGATGCCGAAGCTTTACTACCATGCAGATATTTTGGAAGAGGCTCTCGGCAACATGCAAAAGGTTGTAAACTCCAAGCAGAGCATAGCTGAAATAGCCCTCACCCGTATGTGCGCTCCCTCGTTATCTACGACCAATGAGGCGCTGCTTTTGAGAATCGAGGAGCTTGAAAAAAAGATTTCTTTAATGAAGTATTCTCAACCTGTAAAAGTAGCAGAACACCACATCAATATTCAAAATAGTGAAGTAAAACCGAAGCAGAAAGGCGAGGCTGAAACGACAGAAAAGCCCAAATTCCAAGCGAAATCGGACGATTCTTACGTTAACTATTCTAATTGGCGCGCGGTAGTCGAAAAAATCACGGAAATTAAGGCTCCCTTTGGCGCTAAGCTTTCGGGCGGAATTGCCAAAAGAAACGGGAATTCTTTTATTATCGAGCTTTCCAAATTTTTTGCCGATACAATTTCAAAAGAAGAGTCGAGCATGAATTTAATCAAGGGCGTAATCGGTGAATTGGAAGGGATTTCACCAGAGAATTTGAGCCTTCGTGTGATAAAATTCTCGGAATCAAAAAACACCGGCGTTGTTGAAGAAATAGACAGTAAGTTTTAATTTTTGGAGGATATATAAATGAAAGTTAGATTACCACAAGGAATGGGCGGAGGCCCCGGAAATATGCAATCAATGCTGAAACAAGCCCAGCAAATGCAAGAGGACATGGCAGCAAAGCAGGCAGAGCTTGAAGCCTGCGAGTACGATATTTCCGCAGGCGGAGGTGTTGTAAACGTTAAAATCAACGGCAAGAAGGAAGTTCTTTCCATTAAAATCTCGCCTGAGGTTGTAGACCCAGACGATATTGAAACTCTTGAAGATTTGATTGTTGCGGGAGTTAACGAAGCTATAAAGAAGGTTGAGTCCGTCACAAACGAGGAAATGGGAAAAATCACAGGTTCTCTCGGTATGGGAATGGGACTTGGCGGGTTGTTCTGATGGCAGAATATATTGCTCCTATACAACGACTGATTGAGGAATTCAGAAAGCTTCCGGGCGTAGGTTCAAAAACTGCTGCCAGATATGCCTTTGCAACTCTTGATTTGGACGATGAAGCCGTATCGCGCTTTGCCGATGCGCTTGTCTCGGTTAAGAGAGACGTTTACAGATGCCCAATTTGCTTTGGACTTTCCACAAATGAAGCGATGTGTGATATATGTTCTAATCCTACGAGAGATAAGAGCGTTGTCTGCGTTGTGGAAAATCCAAAAGACATTATGGTTATGGAAAGAGTGAGAGGTTATCGCGGAACATATCACGTTTTAGGAGGCGCGCTGTCACCTCTTGATAACATTACCTCGTCCGACCTAAAAATCAAAGAACTTGTTACAAGAGTGGAGAATGGCGAGATTGCCGAAGTAATCATCGCGACAAATCCCACTCCCAGTGGAGACACCACAGCTCAATATCTTGCAAGAGCCCTGGAACCCTATGAGGTTAAGGTTTCCAGACTTGCTTACGGTATTCCCGTGGGCGGAGACATAGAGTACGCCGACGAAGTAACTCTTTATAGGGCTATGGAAGGAAGAAGATATTTTTAAATTCACATTTATTAACTGCAAAAACTCATTATGGGTTTTTGCAGTTTTTTTATACTGTTGCGTATTTGTACTTTAATCTCAAATTATCCGCAATCATAGCGATAAATTCGCTGTTTGTGGGTTTTCCTCTTGAATTTTGAATTGTATACCCGAAGTAAGAATTTAGAGTGTCTACATCGCCTCTGTCCCAAGCAACTTCAATGGCGTGTCTGATCGCTCTCTCAACGCGCGAAGTGGTGGTTTGGTATTTCTTTGCGACGGTAGGATAGAGAATTTTGGTTACTGAATTTATAATTTCACTATCATCAATAGTCATAAGAATGGCGCTTCTTAAATACTGATAGCCTTTTATATGAGCAGGCACGCCAATTTGATGAATTATTTTCGTAACTTGCGACTCCATGTCACCCATATTGGATTTTTTGACCGCAACACTTTGCTTTGCGGAAATCAAACTCTCAATATGCGAAATCAAGGAATGAACGTCAAAGGGCTTAGGTATGCACATATCTGCTCCGGCAGAGCTTGCCTCAATTAAAAGCGACTGCTTATTGATAGGTGACATAAGTAAAAATATAGGTTCCTTTGACAGAGAGAGCTTCTTCGACTCTCTAATTACACCAATTCCATCGAGTCGTGAAATCCATAAATCCACGATAACGACGTCATAATTGTTGTTGGCGATTTTGGCGAGGGCATTTTCGCCGTCCTTTACCTCGTCGCACCTCACATTTAATGAAAGAAAGATATTTTCGCAAAGTCTTGCTCTTTCTTCATCGTGCTCGTCACAAATTAAAATTTTTGTGTTCTTTTCCATTTTTTGATACTCCTTTATTTGTATTTCTCCAAAATTGGTAAAATTTGGTAATTTTTGGAAGCAAGTTAATTGTAACACAGAACACAAGGTAAAATCAAGAGTCAAAATAGCGAAAAAATTTACAAACTTTTCACCTTAAAAATGGTAAAATTTACCAATTCGCAAAAAAATAATCATAAAATTTGCAGGGAATTATAAAATTCGACTTTAAGATTTTTATTTTCTTGACGGCAAGATAGAATGTTTTCATTTTTTCCACAAATTCTTCATTTATTTTTTTTTACATATTGCAAAAGCAAATAATATATGCTATAATGTATTTCTGTAATGTTGTTTTTTCGCGTTTTGAATAAACTTTTATCAGTAATTATTAAAAAGGAGATATATTAAATGAACACAAACGTAACAAGTAACAAGTATGTAAATCAGTGGATTGCAGAAATGGCTGAAATGGTAAATCCAGACAAAATTGTTCTTATTGATGGCAGCGAGGCTCAGGCAGAAGAATTGAGAGCAGAGGCTTGTTCAACAGGCGAAATGCTCAAACTGAATGAAGAAAAATATCCTAACTGCTACCTTCACAGAACCGCTATTAACGACGTAGCGAGAGTTGAGGGCAGAACGTTCATTTGTACACGCACAAAAGAGGACGCCGGTAACATTAATAACTGGATGGACCCCAAAGAGTGCTATGAGAAACTTTCTAAGCTATATAAGAATTCCTACTCCGGCAGAACTATGTATGTAATTCCTTACTCTATGTCTGTTGTGGGAAGCGACTTCGCTAAATACGGTATTGAACTTACAGACTCAATTTACGTAGTTCTTAATATGCTTATTATGACCAGAGTTGGTCTCAATGTTCTTGAAGCTCTTGGTGACAGTGCAGATTTTATTAAAGGTCTCCACGCCAGAAAGGATATCGACGAAGAAAACAGATACATCTGCCATTTCCCTGAGGATAACACAATTTGGTCTGTTAACTCCGGTTACGGCGGAAACGTTCTTCTTGGCAAAAAGTGCTTCGCGCTCCGTATTGCTTCTTACCTTGGCCGCAAAGAAGGTTGGATGGCAGAGCACATGCTCATTCTTGGTATAGAGAATCCGGAAGGCGAAATTAAGTATATCAGCGCAGCGTTCCCGTCGGCCTGCGGTAAGACAAATCTTGCTATGCTTATACCACCCGAAATCTATAAGAAAAAGGGTTATAAGACATGGTGCGTAGGTGATGATATTGCTTGGCTTCGTGTTGGTCAGGACGGCAGACTTTGGGCTGTTAACCCCGAAAACGGTTTCTTTGGTGTTGCTCCAGGTACAAACGAGAAATCCAATCCCAACGCGCTTCATACTGCTATGAGAGATACAATTTTCACAAACGTATGTCACAATCTTGACGATAATACGATTTGGTGGGAAGGTCTTGATAATAATCCTCCCAAGAACGCTCTTAACTGGAAGGGTGAGGTTTGGGATTATACAAAGTACGACAAGGCGGATAAGGTTAATACGTCAGGCGCACACCCCAATTCAAGATTTACAGCAATGGCTGCCAACTGTCCTTGCCTCTCCGATAAGTTTAACGATCCTGCGGGCGTTCCAATCAGCGCCATAGTATTCGGTGGACGCAGAGCAAAGACTGCTCCGCTTGTATATCAGTCAAGAGACTGGCAGAACGGTACTTTTATCGGTTCTATTATGGCTTCGGAAACTACTGCCGCAGCATCAGGCGCAGTTGGTGTAGTTCGCCGCGACCCGATGGCTATGCGTCCGTTCGTTGGATACAATATGGGCGATTATTGGGCTCACTGGCTCAATATGGGTAAAATTGTTAAGAATCCTCCTAAGATTTTCCACGTTAACTGGTTCAGAACAGACTCCGAAGGACATTTCATTTGGCCCGGATTTGGCGATAATATGCGTGTTCTTCTTTGGATTCTCAATCGTTGCGATGGAAAGGTAGATGCTACCGAAACAGCAATCGGTTACGTTCCGAATATTGAAGATATCAATCTTGAAGGTCTTGACATTACTAAGGAAACGCTTGCTGAGCTTCTTTCGGTTGACAAAGAACTTTGGCTTGAGGATTGTAAAGGAATCCGCGAATTCTACGCGCAAGTCGGCGATAGAGTTCCGGCAGAGCTTTACGAAGAACTTGAAAACCTCGAAAAAAGACTTTCAAAATAATTTTGTCCCGAGGCGATAGAATGATAAAAAGATTTTTTGGATTACTTTTATCTATTGTAATTATTTTCTCGTTCGCAGCCTGCAATGATAACGATGACAATGATACTGTCAATGACGATGATGATGAAATTCCGGTAATCGATCCGAATGGAGGCACTAACGAGGACGGATCTGTCGACTTACCCATTACAGGTATAGAGTAATAGACAAATTAAAACCGATATGCACCCTTGCAGAATTTTTGCAGGGGTGTATTTTTTCATTTTTATTTCTTCACCCAAAAATACTTTTGCCTGCGCCATAACCGAAATTCCTGAAAAGGAGATCGCAAATGATGTAAGCGCCAATGATAATAGAGGATTCAAAGATTTGGAAGATAGAATTTTCGCGGCATTTCCAACTTCCAAAAATGGTGCTACCGTAATATAAATTTCAGGTGGCAAAAAGTAAGATAAAAAGCCCATAATCACCGAAAAAAAGGTTATAAAGGAGCATATTGTAAGAGTGTTTATTCCCGCGTCTTTAATTGAGTTTACAAAGCTGTATTCGGGTAATGAAATTTGTTTGTCAATAGCGCTGGCTGTTTTTCCAATCCCCAAAACGTATCCTACGATGATTGCCGAAATAATCATCGAAAAATATAGAATTATACCTTCTCGTAAGCTTCCTCGCATAAGAGAGCCTACCGCCGAAATGACGAAGGCTGGTCCTGTATTATTCGAAAAAGCGATAAGGCGTTCACACTCTTCTTTCGTTATCACTCCACCATAATATAAATCTGTTGCAACCTTAACACCAAGAGGAAATCCACAGATTGCCCCCGCCACAAAGGCACGGAGACCTATACCGTTGATTTTAAAAACCTGTTCAAAGATTTTTTTGAACGGGGTAATTCTGTCGATTTCGCTGAAATGATAGATTATATCGGTGATTATTATAAACGGAAAAACCGTCCCGACAATAGATGAAACGCAAAGTTTCAACCCAAGCTTTACGAACCTTGAAATCTCGTCAGCAAACAAAAATGATAAAACCAGGGCAACAAAAATCAATAGCAAAGATAAAAGCGATTTTGCAGAATTCTTCTTTAAAATATGATACATATAGACGTCCTCGCTCTCATAAAATTAATTAACTAATTAAACTTATGATGAGGAATAAAAATAATGACTAATCAAGAAAAAGAAAAAATAATATCGGGCAGAAATACATCTTCTTATTATATGGAAGTTTCCAAAAACGGGAAATTTTCCGTTTTGACAATCAATGGGATACGTTCGGTAGATGAATTTTCAGATGATAAAACAATTCTGAAACTATCTCGCGGAAAAGTTGTGGTAAGTGGCGAGAAGCTCCGTCTTTCAATTTACGAAAATGGAGGCGTAGGAATTTTAGGTATAGTGAAAGCTGTGGAATTTATATGATGTCTTTTATCTGTTTTTTTGTTGGTTACCGAGTTTATGAATTTGAAAAATCCGACATCACGGCATTGGCAAAGCTTCTTATTTCAGCAAATTTTTCCGTAGATTTCAAAGGCGAAAAATGCGAAATTCCGCTTTATAAATGTCGGAAATTTGAGAAAATTATTCACGGCAAAGTCAATTTTAAAGTAAGCAAGCCAAAAGGCGTTCTCGGTTTCCTTTTCAATAATCGCAAAAATTATGCTGCTATTATTGCGCTGAGTTTAGTTGCTTTCTTGTGGTATTTTTCCTCCCTTTTTGTATGGGATATCCGTATAAGCGGCAATAAAAATACAGAAAGTGATATTATTCAAGAAGAATTGTCATTGGTCGGTTTTTCTGTTGGTACAATGTGGAATAAAACGGATCTTTCACGAGTTGAGCTCTCACTTTTGAATTCTTCAAAAAATGTCGCTTGGATTAATATTAACAGAGTCGGGAATGTCGCCTATGTACGGGTTGTTGACAAATATACTTATGATAATGACAAAAAAGAGGGGTATTCAAATATAATTGCTATGCAAAGCGGAATAATCGAGGAAATTTCTGTCACACGCGGCAGGGCAGTCGTAAAAGTCGGAGATAGCGTAAAAAAAGGGGACTTGCTTATCAGCGGAATACTTTCTGACGGTACTTTTACCTATGCAGAAGGGCAGGTTTTGGCAAGGGTTAGCGACAGTATTTCTATATCTACTCCAAATGATGTTCTTGAAAAGGAGTATTCTCAGGAATTTTTGGATAGAATTTCGCTAAAAATCCTAAACAAAGAAATAAATATTTTCAAAATATATAGAAATTTGCAAGAAAGTTATGATATAATAGAAAATGAGAATAGAATTTACGCCTTTGGCAAGGAACTCCCATTTGCTATTGTGAATTATAAGTATCTTCCTTTTGAATATGTAAATTACACAAGAAGCGAAACAGAAGTCGCCGAAATATGCAAAAAGGATTTTAATGATATGTTGCTTCAACGGCTTTCCCAAGGAACACTTTTGAAGATTAAAACTAAAGAAGGATATACAGATAAAGGGTACAATATCACGGCTGATTTGCTTATTAGCGAGAATATTGCCGGTGAATTGCCATTTGGATATGAGGAGAATAGATGAGTGAAAGAAATATACTGACAAAATCAAATGACGCTACTATGGCTTTGTTTGGCGCGTTTGATGCCAACGCTAAAAGGTTGGAAAAGGCTTTTGATGTTAAAATATTCAATAGGAACGATAGTAATGAAATGGGAGACGCAATCGTTGTAAGCGGAGACACTCACAATGTCGATTTAGCTGTTAAGGCGCTTGAATATTTGAAGATGATGACCGGTGACGGAGATACAGTAAGCGAGCAAACCGTAGATTACGTTATTTCTCTTGTTAAGGATGGTTCTGAGGAAATTGATGATAATTTCACCAAAGATGTCATTTGCATTACTAACAGAGGTAAGCCGATAAAGCCCAAAACTTTGGGACAGAAAAAATACGTCAATTCAATTAAAAACAATACCGTTGTTTTAGGGCTCGGTCCTGCCGGAACAGGTAAAACCTTTTTGGCTGTCGCAATGGCAACAGAGGCTTTACGAAACAAGTCGGTTTCAAGAATAATCCTTACACGACCCGCAGTGGAGGCAGGGGAGAGGCTTGGATTTTTGCCGGGTGATTTACAGAGTAAAATCGACCCGTATCTTCGCCCCCTTTATGACGCGCTTTTTGAGATGTTGGGATCTGAAAACTTTGCAAGGCATATGGAAAGAGGAACTATTGAAATCGCTCCGCTTGCTTATATGCGAGGCAGAACGCTGGACGACTCATTTATAATTTTGGACGAAGCACAGAATACCACACCGGAGCAAATGAAGATGTTTTTGACTAGACTCGGGTTTAATTCTAAGGCAGTAGTCACGGGAGACCTTTCTCAAACCGACCTTCCGACCGGCAAGAAGAGCGGACTTTCGATTGCTTCAAGAATACTTAAAGGCATTGACGGCATTGGAATATTTGAGTTTACCGAGAGAGACGTCGTCAGACATACCCTGGTTAAGAAAATTATCAATGCGTACGATAAATATGAAAAAGAACAGCTGACAAAACGATATAAGACGGATAAAAAGTAGGAAACAATATGAAAAGAAATTTAAACATAAAATTCTGCAAGACCTGTGATATGCCGGAGATTAGCTACGGGCTCAAAATGTGTATACGAACGGCTATTATGGAAACCTTGGAGTTTGAAAAATTCAAATTTGACGCCGAGGTTTCCGTGACATTTTGCGATAACAAGCATATCCACAAGCTCAATCTGCAACACAGAGGGATTAATAGAGAGACGGATGTGCTTTCGTTTCCAATGTATGAAGATGGCGATTTCGTTCTTGCGGAGTGTATATCAGGCGCGTGGCTTGGAGATGTAGTAATATCTCTCGAAAAGGTAAAAAGTCAGGCAATAGAATATGGAAATACGTTTATAAGAGAAGCTTGTTTTCTTACCGTTCACTCAATACTTCATCTTTTGGGTTACGATCACGAAAGAAGCCAAGAGGACGATGAAATTCAATGCAAAAAGCAGAGAGAGATTATGAAAAATCTTGAAAAAAAGGTGAATTTAAATGACTAAGACAGGATATGTTGCAATTGTAGGTAGACCAAACGTTGGTAAATCAACTCTTCTTAATTCTATTCTTGGTGAAAAGGTCGCTATCGTTTCCAAAAAACCTCAGACCACTCGAAACAGAATTACGGGAATATATACCGAGGGAGAGAAACAGATAGTTTTTCTTGACACTCCGGGTATTCACAAGCCGAGAACAAAGCTTGGTGACTTTATGGTTAAGACAACCAGCGAGACACTTGGGGGTGTTGACGGCGTAATTTTGGTAGTTGAAGCAAGAGAGGAAGTCGGGGATATAGAGAAACAGGTTATCACCCGTTTGAAGCAGGACAAACTTCCTGCAATCCTCGTTATAAATAAGATAGATGCGGTCACACCCGCAAATATAGCTCGGACGATACAGAGCTATGCGGCAGAATACGATTTCGCATCGGTTATTCCGATTTCCGCAAAGAATGGTAAGGGTGTTGATATAGTCATAAAGGAATGTGAAGCATTTTTGTATGAGGGTGACTTTATGTTCGATGAGGATATGATTACAGACCAACCTGAAAGACAGATTGCCGCAGAGATTATAAGAGAAAAATTGCTTCGAACTCTTGATGAGGAAATTCCTCACGGAATAGCCGTTTCGATAGAGGAATGGAAAGAGAAGAAGGATTTAGTTTCTATCAGAGCCGAAATATACTGTGAGAAATCATCACATAAAGGTATAATTATAGGTAAGGGCGGTTCTTTGATTAAGAAAATAGGAACGTACGCGCGAGAAGATATAGAAAAAATGCTTGATGTCAGAGTATTTCTTGACCTTTACGTAAGAGTAAAGGAAAATTGGCGCGATAGCGATTTTAACATAAATAATTTTGGCTATGGAAGAGATGAGGGGTAATGCTCAATAAAGTAAGAGGCCTTGTGGTCCGGTCTGTGGATATCAAGGACAATGACAGACTTATAACAATATACACCGAGGAATTTGGAATTATTACCGCTATGGCAAAAGGGGCTCGCTCTTATAAAAGCAAGCACATAGCCACAACAATGCCGTTTTGCTATTCTAATTTTGTCCTTTTTAAAAAAGGAGAGCATTATTGGATCAGAGAAAGCGAACTAATAGAGAGCTTTTTCGATATCAGAAACAGCATAGAGGGTTTGGCTCTGGCAACCTATATTCTTGAAGTTTTGGGGGATGTTGCAACCGCGGAATTCGACCGTGATTTAATGCGCCTTTGTCTCAATTCTTTGTATGCTATCAGCAGTGGAAAATATGAACTCAATAAAATCAAGGGTGCGTTTGAAATTCGTTGTATGTCTATTCTTGGCTTTATGCCCGATATGGGCTCCTGCCAATTTTGCGATGAGAAAATCGGGGAATTCTATTTTGATATAATGGACGGCAAGATAACCTGTTTAAATTGTCATGACAAAGCTGAGAGACGATATTCAGACCTTGAAAATTCTTATCAGGCAAGAATTGTAACTATGATTAATGAAAGTGTCAAAATTGCCTTTGAGTACTGTATATACTGTCCGATTGAAAAAATATTTTCTTTTTCATTATCAAGCGATGACTTGCGCATATTTGGACGAGCCTGCGAACTCTACATAGTCAACCATTTAGAGAGGGATTTTCGTTCTCTCGAATTCTATAAAGAAGTAAAACGATAAGATAGGTGAATTTTATGCATTTTAGCGAAAAGACATTGCTAACACTTGAATATGACAAAATAATATCAATGCTTTGCGATTGCGCTTCAACCGACGGAGCTAAAATGCGTGCGCGTTCGCTATCGCCAAGCAGTGATTTTGATTTGGTTTGCAAAAGGCAGTTGCAAACAGATGATGCTAAAAGACTCATAAACGCTAAAGGTTATCCTTCATTCAATGCTCCTGAAAGTGTAGTTCCCGCAGGCGAGAGGGCGTATAAAGGCGCGGTTCTTTCCACAAGAGAACTTCTGGATATTGCTGCTATGCTTTATTCGTCAAGAATGATTTTGGATTATATAAATACGGATAAGCTTTTTGACACGAGCCTTGATGAACTTTTTTTGCGGATAATTCCTAACAGAGACTTGGAAGACGATATTAAAAAAGCCATAGTTTCAGAAGATATAATCGCTGATGAAGCGAGTCCTGCTTTAGCAGATATTCGTAGAAAAATACGAAACACAAATAACAAAATTAAAGAAACTCTTCAAAGCTATATTGGAGGAGTGCGGCTTAAGTATTTGCAAGAAAATATTGTTACTATGCGTAACGGAAGATATGTTGTTCCCGTGAAAGCAGAGTATCGAAATGAAATGAAGGGACTGGTACACGACACTTCCAGCTCGGGAGCAACTCTTTTTATAGAGCCTATGAGCGTCGTTGAGGCAAATAATGAGTTGAAAGCCCTTGAAAGCGCAGAAAATCACGAGATTGAGCGGATACTTTTTGCTCTTTCGGCAAAATGCGGAGAATTCACATCTGTAATTTCTTTAAACTACCACAATATAACAGAACTTTCTTTTATATTTGCTATGGCATCGTTGGCTATACAAATGAAAGCTGAAAAACCGCAAATTGTTAAAGAGAGACTTGTAGATTTAAAAAGAGCGAGACACCCGCTTATTCCGAGAGACAGGGTAGTGCCCATCGATGTTGAAATAGGAGAAAATTATGACACTTTAATAATTACGGGTCCCAACACGGGCGGTAAGACAGTAACTCTTAAAACCATAGGGCTGTTGACCTTGATGGCGCAATCGGGACTTCAAATTCCTGCATTGGAAAATTCAAAAATCGGAATTTTTGAAGAGGTGCTTGTAGATATAGGCGATGACCAAAGCATAGAGGCATCCCTGTCTACTTTTTCCTCGCATATGGTCAACGTAATAGATATAGTTAACAAAGCCACTCCGCATTCTATGGTTCTTTTTGATGAGCTTGGTTCGGGCACCGACCCAATAGAAGGCGCGGCTCTTGCTATGGCGATTTTAGAGTATACGGCGAATCGAGGCGCTTTGACTGCTGCAACGACTCACTATTCCGAGCTTAAAGTTTATGCTCTCGAAACCGAAAGAGTGCAGAATGCCTCGTGCGAATTTGACGTGCAAACATTAAAGCCGACATATAAGCTTGTAGTCGGTACACCCGGAAAATCCAATGCTTTCGC
>JAZUPQ010000134.1:0-1955 GCA_045605265.1 Eubacteriales bacterium
GAAGCGCATATCGTTTCCGGGGGCGTTACCCGTGGCAAGAGCAAATCTCAACGCGTCTGCTCCGTATTCCTCGATAATTTTAAGCGGATCGATACCGTTGCCGAGAGATTTTGACATTTTTCTGCCCTTGGCGTCTCTCACAAGACCGTGGATAAACACCTTTGAGAAGGGCTTCTCTCCGATGTGTTCAAGTCCCGAGAAAATCATTCTCGAAACCCAGAACGTGATGATATCGTAGCCTGTTACGAGGGTTGAGGTTGGGTAATAACGCTTCAAATCCTCGGTGTTTTCGGGCCAGCCGAGCGTTGAGAAGGGCCAGAGCGCGCTCGAAAACCAGGTGTCAAGCACGTCCTCCTCCTGTCTCATCTTCGCTCCGCACTTCTTACATACGGTAAGGTCCTCCTTGGAGACCTCCATAGCTCCGCATCCGTCGCAATAGAACGCAGGAATTCTGTGTCCCCACCAGAGCTGACGGGAGATACACCAGTCGAGGATATTGTTCATCCAGTTGAAGTAGTTTTTGGAAAATCTGTCGGGAACGAAGGAGATTTCACCGCTCTCGACCGCCTTGATTGCCGGCTCGGCAAGAGGCTTCATCTTTACGAACCACTGGTCAGAGGTGAGAGGCTCAACCGTCGTTCCGCAACGGTAGCAGGTGCCTACGTTGTGGTCGTGAGGTACGGTTTTTACCAAAAATCCCTCTTTTTCAAGGTCTGCGACAAGAGCCTTTCGGCACTCGTATCTGTCCATTCCCTCGTACTTGCCTGCATAGGAGTTCATCGTGGCGTCGTCATTCATAACCTTGATTTGTTCAAGATTGTGTCTTTGGCCTACGAGGAAGTCGTTGGGGTCGTGGGCAGGAGTTATTTTAACACAGCCCGTGCCGAAGCCTATTTCTACGTAGTCGTCGGCAATTACGGGAATTTCGCGGTTGACGAGAGGCAAAATAAGAGTTTTGCCAACCAGGTGCTTGGTATTTTCGTCCTCCGGGTTAACCGCTACGGCGGTGTCTCCGAACATTGTTTCGGGACGCGTGGTGGCGATTTCCACATATCCGTCCTCGCCCTTGATTTGATATTTTATGTGCCAGAAGCTGCCCGGCATATCCTTGTATTCAACCTCTGCGTCGGAGAGGGCGGTGAGGCAGCGCGGACACCAGTTTATAATTCTGTGGCCTTTATATATAAGTCCCTTGTCGTAGAGGTTTACGAACACCTCGCGAACCGCCTTCGAGCAGCCCTCGTCCATTGTAAATCTCTGTCTTGACCAGTCGCAAGACGAGCCGAGCTTTTTAAGCTGACCGACTATTCTCTCCTCGTAGGAGTCCTTCCAAGCCCAGACTCTCTCCAAAAATTTTTCGCGTCCCAAGTCGTAACGCGAGAGTCCCTCGTCTACGCGGAGTCTTTCCTCAACCTTGATTTGCGTCGCTATTCCGGCGTGGTCTGTGCCGGGAACCCAGAGGGTTGAGTAGCCCTGCATACGCTTTACGCGTACCAGAATATCCTGCAAGGTTTCGTCAAGGGCGTGTCCCATGTGTAATTGTCCGGTTACGTTTGGCGGCGGAATTACGATTGAAAAGGGCTTCTTCTTTGAGTCCTTATCGGGAGCAAAGTAGTTTTTGTTGCACCAATTCTCGTAAATCCTGTCCTCAAACTCGGCGGGATTATAATTTTTTGAAAGTTCTTTTCTCATATCCTTATCCTCATTTAAAAATAATAACAAACAAAAAGCCCCGAACACGCCAAAACGCGTTTTGGGGGCGAAAAAACATACGCTGTACCACCCGAATTTCAGAGGCATAACCTCTCTTCGTTGAGTTTTAACGCTTACAAGCGCCGAATTCTAATGAGAATTTTTGAAAATTCCGTTCTTTTCGGATAAAAGCGGCTACCTTCACACGCCCTCCAAAAAGACTTTCACCAACCGTCTTTTCTCTGAATTGGCAGGAAGTCGGA
>JAZUPQ010000135.1:0-11182 GCA_045605265.1 Eubacteriales bacterium
CATCTTCTTGTTCTGTTTTAAAGCTTTTCTTTCTTGCTCAGCTAACGTTCTATTGTACTTTTCAAGTTCTCTTTCATAAATTGATACTTCTCTGTTGTATCTCGCTGCGTCTTTCTTTGCTGCCGCAAGCGCTTTTGCATCAGGAACTTGTCTTACTGCCTTGGCAGATTTTTTATTCTGCTTTGCAAGCTCTTTGTTGTACTTTGCAAATTCCTTGTTACGTTTTGCAAATTCTTTTAGCAAAGTAGGATCTTGCGCGTTGTTAGAGCGAACATTATAGTTCGGATATTCCAAATCGTTAAGAGATACCGGAGCGTCGTACCCGTATCTTACAGAATTCTTGGAAGAACGCGTTGCAAGCTCTGCTTGCTTTCTTTCCCTGTTCAAGAGTTCTCTCTCGTACTTCGCCATCTCTATATTGTATCTGGACAGCTCCTTATTGTATTTCGCGTCTAGCTTACGGTTAAGCGGAGACGTTTCTACATCGGGTAAAGTCCTTTGGAATTTTGCAGATTTTCTATTCTGCTTTGCGAGTTCTTTGGTATATTTTGCAAGTTCTCTGTTGCGTCTCGCCGTTTCTTTATTGAGCTTTAGCGACGTCATACCAAATTCGGATTTAGGAATTTGATAATCGGAATTAGCAAAATTAAGCTTGGGTACTACCGGCTCGTAACGGGAAATCGCTTTGTTGAGTTTGGCAGAATCTCTGCTCTGTTTAACAAGGTTCTTGCTGTACTTAGCATATTCCTTGTTATATTTCGCCATTTCTCTGTTGTACTTCGCCATTTCAACGCTCGCAGAAGGAGCTTTTGCTTCAACCTTAGCAAAAAGTTTGCCCATTTTAATAGACTTCTTGTTCTGTTTGAGAAGGGCCTTATTATACTTGTCGTATTCCTTATTATATCTCGCCATTTCCTTATTGTATTTTGCCATTTCTCTCGAATTGGTAGGCATAGATACTTTTCCGGAATTTTCGCGTACGGCGGAATAATTATCTCCTTGCGGAATAGATACGCCGTATTTAGCAAACTTCTTGTTTAATTTAGCGTTGTTTTTGTTCTGTGCTTCAAGAGATTTATTGTATTTGGCAAATTCCTTGTTGTAGATAGCCATTTCCGGATTGGATACGGAAATGTTTATATCATACTCAGGTGTTCTGCCGTTATTGAGATATTTCTTGGTGAGTTTTTCGTTTCTCTTGTTCTGTCTTGCAAGTTCCTTATTGTATTTCGCAAACTGCTTATTATACTTAGCCATTTCTGCGCCATACTTAGAATTTGCGCTCTTCTTAGCAAGTCTTCTGTCGAGCTTTGTAGACTTTCTTGTAAAGCTGAGAAGCCCCTTGTTATAACGAGACATTTCCTTGTTATAACGAGACATTTCCTTATTGTACTTGGATACGGCCTTTTCATATTTAGCGTCTTCTTTTGCTTCTTTTGCAAGATGTTTGTCATAGTTCTTTGTTTTTATGCTGTCAAAGCCCGGCGCTGCTCCAAAAATAAGTTGAACATTTTCGTTATGGTGAGAACGATTGCCTGTGCGCTCATTCTTCTTGCCGAAAATACTCATATTGGGATCTGATTCAAGGACGATTACGTCGCCGCCCCTGTAATTGCGTCTTCTGCTGTAACGACCGGATCTTGAATTGCCGTCTTTATCACCAGATTCGTCTTTTTTACCCATCTTCTTGCTTATGGCCGACATAATCAAGAGGAGAAGAACAATAGCAACAACCACAACGATAATCCAAATATAGTTTTGGTTTCCACCGTCGTCAATAACTATCGGCAAAACTTCTATAATCGCATAAACCGAGAAGTGCGTGGTATCGAATACCATATAGTCCTCGTCGCGATTGGCATTCATATCGGTAACAGTTCCGTCGTCTGCTATGTATATGACTCTGAGCTCATTTGTGCTGTCGCGAAGCGCTTTGGGAATAAGAAGTCTTACTTCAAACTCATCGGTAACGGGTTGCTTATTGTCGCCGAGAAGGAAGTGAATGTCATAAACTCCTGCAAGAGAGCCTTTAAAGTTCTCTTCAAAGAAGCCCTCGGGGAATACGAGCTCGTCGTATTCGTAATCATCTTCAACGTCTTCCATCATAAGTTCGTGGTCATTAGACAATCCGTTTGAAACGTTTACACTCAAAATAACGTTACCGTCATCATCCGTGATTACGAATTCATTCTCTATAACTACGTCCGTCTCGATAGTAAGCGTTGCTTCAAGAGTCTTGGTTACGTAGTTCGGGTTTTTGATTTCGGCGCGGATTACATAAACGCCTATTTCACTTGCTCCGCTGAACGTGCCGCCGTTTTTAAGTGTATAGACCACTTCCGTGCCTGCAGGGAGAGTTCCGCTGACTGTGATAGTATGAGTTTTTCCGTTATATACAACGGTCTTATCCTCGAATTCCACGTCATCCAAATCGAATACTGCGGGAGTAATTTCCCAGTTCAACGTATCTTCAAAGTGACCTGACAATTCATAGTTTACAGCCTTACTCGAAACCAATTCCGCTTCGGCTTCATATTCGCCTACGTTGGTAGCTTTATTGCCCGTGTAGGTAAAGTCGGGGACTTTATTACCGCTTCCGTCTACGAGATAAACCTCGTATTCATCACCTGTATATGTGTAAGGAGAGGTATAGTTCCACTCAACGTCGCTAAGGTTAAGTACAGCCTTATTAATCGTCCATTCCTTTGTAACCTCGCTTACGATGACATTGTAGTTAGGCGAGTTGTACTTATCGGCAAGAGTAGCCTTTGCGATGTAAGTACCCGCGTTGGTCTTAACGTTATCGGTATAGTTAACGATGATATCGCCGAGATTTGTAAGACATACTGAGAAGGCATTACTGCTGTATGTGAACGGAGCCGAATAATCCCATTCAAATTCTGAAAGGTCAATGTCCTTCTTATTAATGGTCAGAACTGCATTAAGAACTGCCGTCTCATAGTTGGGATTTGTAATAGTGGCTGTGAAATTGTAAGTACCTACGTCGGTTTGAGAGTCGGAAATCACAACGCTTGTTCCCGCGGGGAGTGAGGAGCTGCCGCCGAGAGTAATAGTGTGAGCCGATTCATCGTATGTTACCGTGGAATCTGCGAACGTAAGAGCGCCCAGATTAAAGACAGCCTTATTGATTGTCCATTCCTGAGAGAGTTCGCCCACGATAATGTTGTAGTTGGAGTTATTATACTTTTCGTCAAGAGTAGCCTTTGCGGTATACGTACCTGCGTCGGTCTTTACGTTATCCGTATAAACAACGGCAATATCGCCAAGTCCTGTAAGGGAAACTGTATGCTCTGCTCCGTTGTACGTAAACGCTCCCGTGTAATCCCACTCAAAGTCTGAAAGGTCAATATCCTTTTTATTGATTGTCCATTCCTTTGTAACCTCGCCTACGACGATATTGTAGTTGGGAGTGTTGTACTCATCGGCAAGGACAGCCTTTGCGGTATACGTGCCTGCATCGGTCTTTTCATTGTCGGTATAAACTACTGCAAGAGAGCCGAGTCCCATAAGAGAAACGGTATGCGCCTCTCCGTCATAGGTAAACGCTTGCGTGTAATCCCATTCAAAGCCCGAAAGGTCAAGATCTTTCTTTTGAATTACAAGAGTTGCAGTGAGTGTCTTTGTAACATAGTTGGGGTTTGTGATTGTAGCGTAGAAGTAATAGATTCCGGCTTCGGTCTGGCTAACGCCCGAAGTTGCAACATTGGTTGCTCCTCCTACTTAACCGGCTATTGTTTCAAGCCCCGCAATAGCGATAGAGTGAGCGTTACCGTCATAGGTAACGGTTTTATCGTTGAATATTACTCCGCTTGTGTCAAATTCAGCGGCTGTGATAACCCAAGGACATTGAGGAATATTCTCTACACCGCCCTTGATTTCGCCATAGTTATCGTCATTGATTTCATAAGCGACAACCTTTGCCGTATAGTTTCCTACATCGGTTCCTTTATTGCCATCGTAGATGAACTCAACGTTACCGACAGATACAAGCTCTACCGTGTGCTCGTTTCCGTCGTATCTGATTGGAGAAGTGTAATTCCATTCAAGCTTGCCGAGATCGAGAACACCCTTGCAGATTTGCCAATCTAGGCTTATCGTCTCATAGCCCTCGGGAATCTTATAGTTAGGGTTCGTAACGGCAATCTGAACCGTAGCGGTGTAATTGCCGACAACGATACCAACGTTTGAGTAGGTATCTGCTAAAACCTTAACAAAAGCGGGGAGAGAATCGGTATCAACAAGAACCGACTGCTCTGAACCGTTGTATTTAATGGGCTCCTGGTAGTTCCACTCAATATTTTCAATATCGCTTACCGAGATATCCTTCGGCGTGATTACAACCGATGCGGAGTCGGACACCAAGGTTTCGTCAAAGCTGATTGATGCATCGGTAATTCTTACTACGCAGTAATATTCGCCGCTGTCTGCAACGTTCACCCTTTCAAGAGTTGCCGACGTTGCACCAGGAACAATATTACCGTCTGTATAGTACCACTGATACGAATAAACGGGATTCACAAGGTGAGCGTAGTCAACCAAAACCTCAAGGGTCATAGAAGCGCCGTCGTAAACCTTGCTTCCGCCGCCGATAATTTCAATATCGGGTTCAACAAGCACAGGCTTGAGAACTACGTCGCGATCGGGCATCTCGGAAATATCCGTTCCTTCCGACTGCCAACCCGAAACGTAAAGACCGTTTATGAATTTAACACCGGAGAAGAAGCTCAAATCCGCGCCTACGGGCAAGAATCCAAAGGAGAGGACGTTGTCCGCTGTGTCGCGATACTCTACCCTGTTGATATTTTCAAATTTAACCTGCGCGTCAACGGAGACCGTGATTTCATCTCTGTCAATGAAAGAGACAAGAAGCGGTCCGTATTTTTCGTGAATCCTGTACGCGATGCTTCTGATGTCAACAGTCTTTGAGCCTTCGATACCGAATACGCCGTCGGATTCATACACGCTGTCTATGGTTTTATCTTTGAGAACGTCGGGGAAATAATTATTATACGCAGATTTTATGTAGCCGATGAGCTTATTGTAATAAGCCTCGTACTCGGCAACCTTTTCGAGTATCTGCTCGTTTCTCAAATCACCAAGTTCTTGGAAATTATAGTATTTTTCAAGGAGCGCTTCAAGTTTATCGTTTGCAAGTGTTACAAGATGCTCGATTTTTTCACCCTTTGCGGCGAGCTTCTTGATAAGGAAGTCTCTTCTGAACCTCGTAGCCTCTTCGATTCCTTCGAGCTTCTCAACGTACTTGCTGTCGAGAATTCTCTCAAAGTCAATATGTTCAAGGAGAGTCATTATGTCGTCAAAGCTCAAATCGTTGATAAGAGCATAAGCGTCATCCGGAGATGCAGAAAGAATTCTGAACACCTTTTTCTTTATAGAATCGGGAATTCTGTCAGATTTAGCCGCTTTGAGAAGCGCGCTCGCAAATTCGTCGGGGATTATGACTTCAACGGTAACGGTTCCGTTGTTGATGCTGAATTCGAAATGGGAGGCGATTACGTTTGCAAGTTTTCTTACGTACTCGTAGCCGCCGCCAAGTATAAGGTCAATTCTGAAATCGCAAACGCCAAAGACAGTCTCGATTTCAACGAGCCAGCCAAGTCTCATATCCTCGTTTGCCATATCCTTAATCTCGGAGGGAGTCGGAATTTCGGCAAGGAGAGCTTTGAGAGCTTCTATGCTAACGTCGCCCTTGCGGTAAACTGTGTTATTGTTAATCGTCAGTCCGACAAGCTTGCTGATGAGAAATTGGGGAGTGAGCTTAGGTGTTTCCTTAGCAGCCTCTTCACAAAGTGTGGTGTACTTGTTATCGGCATTAACAAGATATGCGAAGTGCGGCACTTTAACATTTTTCAGCTCGTCTTCGGTTATACCGAGAATTGTATCAAACGCTTCCGCTCTGACATCTTCACCGTTTGCTTTTTCGGTGATTCTTTCCTCTATGGCGTCCTTTATAGTCGCCTTTTTGTCTTCACTGATGGAAGCGTAGATTTCACGGAACGTAGACATCACTTTATCAATGCTGTCGGGATTTTCTTCATCATTGATGTATTTGTCTATTTCCTCTATGATAAAGGACTTGTAGCTTTCGTTGGTTTTCGCCTCGTTTACAAGTTCTGACAGAATTTCAGCGTCGCCTACAATGTCTTGTACGGCATCCTTGCGGTTTTCGGCATCTGCAAAGTAGTCCGAAATAATGTCATTTACGTCGTCAGAGCTCTTAACCTCGGCTTTGATTGCTGCGAGATGTTCGCTTCTGTCTGTCGCGTCAAGATTGTCCCAAGCCTCTTTTTGATCTTCGAGGGACGCCCCTATTCCTTCCGGAAGAATCGTGTCTACAATTTCTTCAATCTTGGTCTTGGCAACGCCGTCTTGAAGCGTGCCCGCAAAGTATGAAGTCATGTATTCATTGATTTTCGCATCTATTTCATCGTCAAGTCTGCCTGCGCCCTCGCCGTTCACGTAATCGCTGATTGGGTTGCCCGAAACTGCGCCCGGCCAAGCGGTAACGAGCTCGCTAACCCATTCGTCGATAGTCTCGTTAATGAGTTCGTCCATTTTCGCAGGGTTGGCTACGCCGTTTGCGTAATTTGCGATGTAAGTATTAAGTTTTTCTTCGATTTCCGCATTGAAGTAGTCCGCGATTGCTTCGTCAAGCTCGGGAGATTGCGGCGGAAGAACGAATCCGTTGTTTATGTAGTTATCAACGGCTGCGGTGATATGGCTCTTTACCTCTCTGTCAATCATAGACTTAACGTCTTCATTGAAAGAGTATTCGTAGCTCTCATCATCCATCCACTGAATGTAGTCGTCGATATATGTATCAATAGCGATTTCGAAATATTCGTTCAGCTTATTTTCGAAAACGGTGATTATTTTCTCTTCTATTTGCTCTGCCTCAGGCAGCTGCTCAACTTTAATTACGCCGAGTGCAAGCGCGGTTTCAAGAAGTTTGAGCGAGTAATCAATGAAATCAATGACAATCGCGTCATCGCCAACCGCTGCCTTCAAAAACTCGATGTAAGAGTCGTGATCTGTCGATCCCGGGAATTTATCCGGATTTTCTCTGATATATGCGTTGAGAGCGCTCATCCAAAGGTTATCCATTGTGATGCCTTCTGTTTCAAGGTCATCATCGGGATTGAGATTAGGACCTGTCGCTCCTATAATCTGTCCTTTAATTTCATCTATGACGAGCCGCTTTGCCTCGTCGATAATTTTGCCGAGAATTTCTTGCAGCTGGGCTTTGTTTATACCCATAATTGCTTCTCGGTCAGGGGTGAGTGTTACCTCTACTCCGTTCTCGGTTGAAACAATATCTATCCAACCGGTTATGACGCTATCGCCTACCGCGCTTCCTTCGCCCGTCTCTGCCGAATTTTGAGACGAACCACTCGGATTTTCCGTTCCGGCAGCAGCATAGGCAACCGTCGTTGCCATGAGACCGAACAGAAGCGAGAGCGTTAATAGCAAGGTGAGAATCTTTTTGACACCACTTCTCATATAGTCACCAAACCTTTCTTAAAATCCTTAAATAATTTAGTTATACACTATTATATCACACGGGTACTTAAAAGTCAATAAAAAAAGCAAAAAAAGCGCTCATTTGTACAATTTAGTCCAAATGTACAAACGAACGCTCTTCGTTTTATAAATTTTAACAAATTTTTGCTAATATTGAGCAGATTTTTGAAATCAATAACGCCCTTTTATCCAGTGAACAACGGTGATAATTACGCACGGGATGACACCAAGCAGAAAAACAAGAGCGTAAGCACCAACCAAAAGTATCTTTCTCATAACATCGTCGGAAATTTGAATTCCGTCATCGTTTTCCGCCAGAACGGGCTTACTCCAATACTTCGCAACATAGGTTGCATCTCCGGTCACGCTCGTGACCTCGGACGACCAATCCGCAAATTCATAGCTATACTTTGAGTCGCTGGATTTTTGAGGATTCGGGGGGATTTCGGGAATTTCGCCATAGTGGTAAATCGCGCTGCTGATCACCTTCCCATCGGAGACAAATTCGACCTTGTACTCAATTCTCGTGTAGTCAATTCCCACGCTCACGTTACCGTTAAGGGTGAAAATCTTGCCGTCAAAATAATGCTTCTCGCCAAGCTCGTCAATATAATACGTTTTGCCGAGCCGGACACCATTCGGCGTATTATAGCTGATGTAGACGGGAGTTCCCTGCGTGCCTTCCAAAACGTTCACGGTAATGTCAACCACTTCGTTCGGAATTATAAGAATACGGTACTCGACTGCAGCGTGATACCTAAATCCCGAATTAGCCGAGAAACGAATTTTTCCCGAATCGAGCTTATAGTTCACATAGACACGCTCGGACTCGTCGCTTTCGTAATAAAGATTAAGATTGTTCAAATCGGTCAGACTGCAAGCGAAGGTTACATCTGCGCGGATTTTTTCTTGAATCGGAATTTCGTCCTCGGAGAGCAGACTCAAAAGATAGGTGAACTTGCCCGCACCGTAAGAAACGCCGAAATCAATGTAGACAACATCTGCCTCTTTAAGCTTCATAGTTTCCTCAAACGAGAAGTGAGCTTCGCCCAGAGCGGTATTGATTTTAAGCGAGTATTTTCCCGCTATCTTTTCAAGGAGTTTGGATACGTCAAGACGAGAAAACACACCACCGTGTAAAGTTTCAACGTAACAAACGCCCTCGGAAATGCTGATTTCTCCGCCTCCGTTTTCAAACGGAACGTAGTAATTTGTATCAAATTCAGCCGTGTATTCTTCACTTTTTGTCACAGCTGATATAGGCTTATCAAAACCTGAAAACGTATAGTAAACACTGTTTTCATCTGCCCTTTCAGGCGCAGCGACGGGAGGCTCCGGCATTGAGCCGTATTCGTAGATCTCGCTTACGGTTTGATCGGGGAATACCCAATTAACAGTGAATTTTTTCGGGTTTTTCTTGAAGTGGGGATAAAGCTGAATATCGCTTTCAATATTCGTAAGGTCTACCAAAACGCCGTCGGAATTCGCCCAACCCAGAAACTCGTAGGTTGCGCCTTCATCTTCTGCTTTCACAGGCAGCTCGCCCACGAAGTCTGCGGGAGTTCCCGTATCGACGGTTGTTTCATAAATCAGGATATTCTGCTCATTATGGAATGTTACGGAAACCTCTTTTGCTCCGATGAATTTTTTCTTCACGGTAACTTGTCTTTTTATCTTACCGTCAGCGATTGCCAAATCCCTCTCGCAGAGGGTATCCATTACGCTTATTAAACCATCGATAATTTCACACGGGGCATAGTCTTTCTTAGTAATTTCAGTGGGTTCAACGGGTTCTGCCATATAGTCCGGCTTTGACACCGTAGGCGGTTTGACCTCCTCCGGTTTTGTTGGTTTTTTTACGAAATCGGGTTCTGTGGGCTTGACCGTTACAAGAGCTTCCGGCTTTTTCATAGTTGTCGGATATCCGTCTTCGAGAGGAGCCGCTTGGTCGTAGTCCACGTAATAATCCGTGTCTGTGATGATTTTGTCGGGGTGTTTTTCGTATTTTGTCGGGCCTATATAATACTTGATTCTATAAGTGGAATCGAAGTAGGCGTTGCCCTCGTAATTCGACACCTTTCCATCGGTCAGGGCGTTTGTTATACGGTAAAGTTGGGACAAAAGTATTACGTACTTTTCGGTCTTTCCTTCCGCCTCTATGTATTCTCTTATTTGTTTAACTCGGTAAAGCTTATCAAGAGAACGGAAAAGATTTGTGAAGCTGTCTCTGAACTCCTCGTAATGCAGAGAGTAATAGGAGTATTTTTCGTTTTCTCCGGTCAGGTTAAAATAGCTCGTAAGAAGCTCTCTAATCTTTTTTGTAGCGGCTCCCGCCGTGTTCACTACATCCGGAGAAACGTTAAACAGTTCGTTTGCGATAAGGTCTCTGTTTTCTATTACGGCAGTAACCGTATCGCCCATTATATCGCTATATGTAGTACGGTTCAAATGCGTCACGGGGTGCTTGGTTTGCTCGATTACGGTTAACTGTCTGTTTATAAATTCCAGCTTTTTGAGGTAATCCTCGTATTTTTGAAGCTTGTTATGATAGGCTTCGGGATTAGCTATATAGGTCAGATAAGAACTCAAATTGGCAGAATATTCCTGGTAGAGACTTTCGTACTCCCGATAATTAGCAAGGTCCTTATCGTATTGCTCGATTTCTTCAAGATAATTTTGATACTTTTCGTTCTGTTCGTTATATCTGTTCAGCTGTATTACATATAAATTGTAGAGTTCTACGTCCTCTTTATACTTTTCAAGGTCTGAAAGATAAGCCTCATAAGCCGCTTTATTTTCAAGATAATCATCTTTTTCTGCTTTTAAATCGGGGGCATCCGCATAGGCTTTATTCAGGAAAAAATTTATCACTTCCTTGGAAATTACAATCTCGTATTCATAAAGAACCTTTACTGTATTCTCACCGTTTGGGTTCTCAATTACGTTTTCAAATTGGGTTTTGTATTTTCCGTCGATGCTGTCAAAAACAAGGCTCGATTCTCTTTGATTCAATACTGCTTTTACGGGAATCCACTCAATTACGGTACCGTCGGAGAGACTGTATTTTTGCGGAGAGGCGTTAACTTTAAGAACGCTTGACTCATATTCAGTCTCTACGTAAGAGGTTGAGATGCTCGTGCCGTGGGTTATGGAAAAATCACAGTATTTTTCGAGATATTTTTCCTCCTCCTCGCTCACATTATAGCCCAATTCTTTTAGAATTTCTCCTGCGAAAATCGTGGTAACGATGCCGGAGCCCGGGCGTGAATAGTCAATATTCGCTCCGCTTGACGCTATTGAAAAGGCAAATCCGGTCAGCACTGTCAAGAGCAAAAAGACCGATAAAATCTTAAAAAAGCGTTTTTTCATAAGCACCGTTCCCTTCCATAATTATATATAAAAAGTATATCATCCGTAAAAAGAAAAGTCAATAGCAAAATTTGTCAGTGAAAGGCGTCAAATATCCGAAAAATATAGAGAAATCAAGATTTTTTTGAATTACCATTTAAATACCCAAAAATGTATGATAAAATACTAGCGAAAATAAAAAATGAGAGGTAGAAATGTCTTTTTTAGATTTTTGGTCGCAAATGTGCGACAATCCGCTTATGTTTTTGGCCGT
>JAZUPQ010000136.1:0-5451 GCA_045605265.1 Eubacteriales bacterium
TGGATATCATCCGTCCGAAAACGAGTATATCTCGCTTTCGGGCGAGTATCTCATCAAACCGCAGGAAAGGGTATGCACGGCTACGCCGTGATGATATACAGCTCCAAAGGAGCTGATGAGATGCACGCTAAAGCGTGATGATATACCAAACCTGCGGTTTGGATAAAAAAAGTCGTATCAAAATGATACGACTTTTTTGGTCGGAATGACAGGATTTGAACCTGCGACATCTTGCTCCCAAAGCAAGCGCGCTACCAACTGCGCTACATCCCGAATGGGTGTTTTATTCGCCACGGGTTACATTATAGCACAGTAAAAGGTAAAAGTCAAGTCTATTGGTAATTTTTTATTATTTTTTACCGGATTTTTGGGGGACTTTCAAATATGCCAAGCTCTAACGGCTTATAGGTAAAGGCGAAAAACATAGCGCATATTAATGCCATAATAAATATCGAAAAAATTTCAAGGACGTTATCCCATTTTTTCTTTTCGTGCTTTATCATCATCAAATATGAAAGACCGTACGAAACTATCACTCCTATCACAAATAGGATTATATCAACTACAGCAAAATGATCTCCTATTATTCCGCTGTAAGTGTAAAATCCGCTGACAATTACAAACATTCCTGCTATGATTCCAACAATACGTGAAAAGAAAAAGTTGCCAAAATGTTTACCAAAGATTACATTTTCTACTACCGTCGTTAAAAGAAAGGGGATAAAAATTAATTTTAAGTGTTCCCATATACTTTCATTTACCGCTGAAAAAAGTCCAACTATACTATTCTCACCCGTCAGGTCATAGGTGAAATGCAAAAGGGAGCCAAGCCCTATAGTTATTATTGCGCATACTATTGAAGAAATGAATGCCTTTTTTTCTAAATCGTTTTTAAAATTCATATTAACACCTCATACAATATTATGCGTTACGTGTGTAATTTTATTTATAAACCTAATATAATTTTATTGACTTAATCAAATTCGTATGATATAATTATAATGGAGTGTTTTTGAAACATTTCAATTTTTAGCAAAGGTATAATGTGAAGTGAAATACAAAATGCTATGCACCGACCTTGACGGAACTTTTTTAAACAAACGGGGATTAGTTGAGTCGGATAGCCTAAAAGCAATAGAAAAGGTAGCAAAAGCAGGTATTGAATTCGTTGTCGTTACGGGCCGTGTTTTTGCAGGGATACCTACCGAAATTTTGGAATGTCCATACGTCAGATATATTATATGCTCGAATGGCGCTTGTATTTATGACAAAAAAAGCGGCAAGACTCTGAATCAATATTTGAGTCATGACTCGCTTGAAAAAATCAAGAGCGTTCTCTCGGAATTTGATCACATTCTTTGCGCTCACGATAATGGCAGAGAGCATATTGATGCTACAAATTATGAAAATCGTAAGCTATATCACATCAACGAGATGTTTGAATATTATTTCAGTATCGTGGGAGATTTGGATGAAAACTTCCCTATCTGGTTTTCAGACAGCGACTTGAAAATCGAAATGCTGACCGCATTTTTTAAAAACAGCGAAGACCGTTTGAACTGCGCCGAAAGGCTATCGCAAATCGACGACGTCTACGTTACATCGTCATTTCCGCAAAACATAGAGTTCTTCAGCTCAAAAGCAACAAAAGGCGAAGCTGTCAAAAAGCTCGCCGAAATTCTGGGAATTGAGACAAACGAAATTATTGCCATAGGCGACAGCGACAACGATGTGCCGATGTTGGAATTTTCCGCCCTTGGACTAGCTGTAAGCAACGCCAACGAAAGGGCGAAAGCCGCGGCGGATTACATAATCTGCTCCAACGAGGAGAACAGCCTTTTATATACGTATGTCAACTTTATTGAAACAGAGGAATTAAAATGAGAAAAACCAAGATTATTTGTACGATAGGTCCTGCCTGTGAAAATGAGGCTACTCTCACAAAGATGTGCCAGGCGGGTATGAATGTTGCAAGACTTAACTTCTCCCACGGGACACACGAGGAGCACGAGAAAAAATTCAACCTGATTAAAACCGTCAGAGACAGGCTCTCTCTTCCAATAGCCATTATGCTGGATACTAAAGGACCGGAATACAGAATAAAGACCTTTGAAAACAAGAAAATCACCTTGAACGACGGTGACAAGTTTATATTCACTACCGAGGATGTAGTCGGAAACAGCGAGAGAGTGAGCGTAACTTATAAAAATCTCACGAAGGAGCTCTCTGTCGGGGATAGAATTCTTTTAAATAACGGCCTTGTAATTTTTGAGGTTACGGAATTGAACGACACGGAGGCGATTTGCAATACTCTTGTCGGCGGTGAAATTTCAGACAGGAAGAGCATGAACTTTCCCAACAAGGTTTTTCGCAACGAGTATTTGAGTCAAGCCGACAAGGAGGATATTCTCTTCGGAATTAAGCAAGGGATAGATTTTGTTGCGGCATCATTTGTATCCACAAAAGACGACGTCGCCTCCCTGCGTCAATTTCTAAACGAAAACGGCGGTGAGGATATCGACATTATCGCGAAAATCGAGAATCGGGCGGGTGTTGACAATATTGACGAAATCTGTGAGCTTGCAGATGGAATTATGGTTGCAAGAGGTGACCTCGGAGTTGAAATTCCCTTTGTTGAGGTTCCTTCAATTCAAAAATATTTGATAAAGAAATGCAGACTTCTCGGAAAACGGGTAATCACCGCTACCGAAATGCTCGAAAGTATGATACATAATCCAAGACCCACGAGGGCCGAGATTTCAGACGTTGCAAACGCAGTATACGACGGCTCGTCTGCCATAATGCTCTCGGGTGAGACTGCGGCAGGCAAGTATCCCTATGAGGCAGTAAAAAATATGGCAGAAATTGCCGAATACACAGAGCAACACATAAATTACAAGTTCGGCTTTTCAACTACCGAGTACAAAATCCGTAACAATCTTGATGCAATTTCTCACGCGACCTGCGCTATGGCGATTGACGTTAACGCCAAGTGCATAGTAGTATCTTCAAAAAGCGGAGTTACCGCAAGAATGGTAAGCCGTTTCCGTTCCCCTGCTGATATTATCGGCGTGACGACTAACGTTCGCGCTTGGCGCAAGCTCAATTTGAGTTGGGGAGTCACTCCTGCGCTGAGCGAGGAGTTCAGTTCTCTTGACGTTCTGC
The DNA here is from genome assembly GCA_045605265.1 of Eubacteriales bacterium. GTDB lineage: Bacteria > Bacillota > Clostridia > Oscillospirales > CAG-272 > UBA1740. The sequence goes on from JAZUPQ010000136.1 coordinate 3,166, forward strand.
TATATCAGTCACTTATGAAGGCAAAGAGTATAATGTCGCTCAAAAAAGGTGATAACGTGGTGCTGACCGGAGGACAAATTAACGGAAAATCAGGCAACACCAATACGATTAAGGTTGAAACGATTAACTAAAAATGTAATTTTCGGAGGCTAAAACAAGTGAAAACTTTGTTCTTTTTTGGCACGAAGCTATACGTTTATTTGATTGAGCTGCCATTCATTTATTTATTAATACTAACCTTGAATCATAATAGCAAAACCGAGGGGGCTTTTAAGCTTTATCCGCTGATTGTTTTTTCGATTCTCGCTATGATATTCATAGCAGTATATTTTTTCAATGCTGTTACGCTGAACCGCGTGAAAATCAGGCAAATCGGTCTTTTCTCCTCAAGAGACAAGGTTATGATAAACAAGGGAAAAAGCCTTGTTATCACCTATCTTTCATACAATAAACTTAGACTTGAAATCTACGATTTTCAGGAATTTCCCTCACTTAATATAAGCAGAGAGGATTTTGTACCCACCGAGTCCTGCATATTCCGAGAGAGAATAATCGGCTCGAACCGTACAGCGTCAAAAATACTCCGCTATTTTGGCGCGACAAGAGAGCAAGTTGATGAGCTCATCTTTCAAAATGAAAAGAGTTTTAGTACAAAAAGCAGTGATTTTTCTACCCGAATTCACGAGGACAGAAAGCAGATAAAAATAAAATTTAATGAAACTGTTTAATAAAAAAAGGCAAACGACTCGTTTGTCTTTTTTTATTTAAAGGATTTTTGTTTTAAATTTTGATAAATGTATTTACAATTAGTAAAAATTGTGTTATAATGGTCGTGCCAAACGAACTTAATAAACGCACCGATAGGTATATTTTTCTTTATGGGATAGTTATACCCTTTTTCAGCATACTATAAAGCGAATCCATTTGGTAAAAATGCGACTCCCGTTTGATAGTGTGCTAATGCCTATCTGCGTATAAGTTCGTTTGGCGACAACTTGGAGTTCGCGTTTTTCGGTGCGCTAACTTTAGTTGGCGCACTTTTTATTTTACATTATAGGAGGAAACTTATGGAGATTAAAGAAATCATAGCACATTTACAGAAACACATCGAAACAATTACCGAGACCGATGAAAAATCTAAAAAACTTATGGATTACTTAAAAGACGTTACCGAAGAAGACATTATGATAGGCGAGGAAGTCAAATATTATAATGCATATATAGAATGTAATTCCACAGGTGTTGGAGAAAGCAGTTTTGGCGGAACAAAAACCCGAAAAACAGTATCTCTTGATTACGTTACGGATGAGTATTTATTTGTGGACGGTCATACCGGTGCGGGAGGAAAAGGTTTAAGCCTTTTTGTATTAAAGCCGGGAGAAACTACACAATACTTTTCAAAAAATGATATTGTCAAGATAGCAAAAAGGCGCGGATACGAATTACATTCACAAAATTTTAGTGATTTAAATTTCATAATGACCGACCACAGATTAAATAGGCATAATGTTCACATAACAAAGGGTCCGAAAAGCTATCCCATAAGACCTATTTTAGCAACATATAACGATAAAGGCGACATATGTACAATAGGATATCTTTATGAGAAAGACAGTTTGGAATATATAATTATTGAGCCGGAAGAAATAATTTCTGACGAAAAGAATTTTTTAAAGAAAATAGGTTGCGCGCCATGGATGCTATTCGGAATAGTTTTTCCGCCGATACTTATAATTGCAATTTTCGTAATATTGGTTAAATACAATAAGCAACGCTTAACAGAATGAGGGAGCAAATATGAAAGGTTTTATTAATACGATTAAAAAATTTCTCAAAAATCTTGTTATCAAATACTCAACACCGGATGAAATTAATACTGCACGCGAATACAGATATGTCAAAAAATGGATAAAGCGTGTGACGACTTTATATAATATTTTTACACTACTTGCATTGCTTACGATAGCGTTACTTTTACTTTTTATGCCATTTTTTGACATTACATATGCCTACCTTTATATTATCATTCCTCCGTGTTTGTTGCTTACAAACTGGGGATATGCCACTATTATCATATACTTTTCTGATATTTCCAAGAGCGTTTTCAAGGCAGGTGAAATAGGATTTAAAGTAGGAGAGAAATTCGAAACGACAAATGTTCAGGTTACACATACGTACGGAAACAATTATAAGGTATCTTCCAGAACTGACAACAAAGGATGTCTGTTTGGGTTTTTAAGCGGAATAATATATCTTAAAGTTCTTCCCAACTGTTTTAAATCTATT
>JAZUPQ010000137.1:0-16486 GCA_045605265.1 Eubacteriales bacterium
TTCTATATATTATTTTAGCATATAAGACAGCATTTGTAAATAGTAAAAAGGCAGAAAAATCTGCCTTTTTACTTTATCCGCCAAGATAGGCTTTTTTTATGCTATCGTCATTCAAAAGTTCTGCCCCTGTACCGCTTTTTACCATATTTCCAATTTCAAGTACATAGGCTCTGTCTGCAATAGAGAGAGCTTTTTTTGCATTTTGCTCAACTAAAAGCACCGTTGTTCCTTTTGAATTTACCGTTTTTATCATATCAAAAATCGTATTGACGTAAAGCGGTGAAAGTCCCATACTCGGTTCATCAAGCAATAAGAGCTTCGGGCTTGACATAAGAGCTCTTGACATAGCGAGCATTTGTTGCTCGCCTCCGGAAAGAGTACCTGCAATTTGGCCCTGTCTCTCTTTCAAAATCGGGAAATGCGTGAACATTTCTTCGAGTTTTGCGTCATATTCGTCTTTATTCTTTTTCGAGTAGAAGCCGAGCTTCAAATTTTCAAGAACCGTAAGCTCTTGGAATATTCTTCTGCCCTCCGGCACTTGTGAAATTCCCATACTTACGAGCCTATGAGCGGGGACATTTGTAATGTCAACGCCATCAAACACAACGCTTCCGCTATTCTTGGGAATTAAGCAGCTGACAGAATGCATAATCGTGGTTTTTCCTGCGCCGTTAGCTCCTATCAAAGAGACAATCTCACCCTCGTTTACTTCAAACGAAACGCCTTTTATAGCCTTAATCAGTCCATAGCTGACTTCAAGATTTTTAACTTCAAGTAATGCCATAGTCCCTCCTTAATCGTCGCCGAGGTAGGCTCTGATAACAACGGGGTTGTTAAGAACTTCTTCGGCGTTGCCTTCCGCAAGAGTTGTGCCGAAGTTGAGAACGGTAAGATTATCGCAGATGCCTGAAACGAGGCTCATATCGTGCTCAATCAGCAAAATCGTCATGTCAAAATTATCACGAACAAATTTAATTGTATCCATAAGCTCTGCGGTCTCGTGCGGGTTCATACCTGCCGCAGGCTCGTCGAGAAGCAAAAGCTTCGGATTAGTTGCGAGAGCTCTTGCTATTTCGAGCTTTCTCTGTTTTCCGTATGGAAGGTTGCAGGCGATATTATTACGCTCTTCGAGCAGTCCGAATATATCCAGAATTTCCTTTGCGCGCTGACGCATTTTGCGCTCTGACTCAAAATATACGGGAAATCTAAACATCGCTGCGAGGGGATTGCATTTAAATTCGGGCTGATTATGGAGACCGACCATAACGTTTCGTATAACGCTCATATTGTTAAAGAGCCTTATATTCTGGAAAGTTCTTGCAATTCCCTTATGATTTATCTTCTCCTGCGTCATACCCTTCAGTTCTTCTCCGTTTAAGAAGAAGGTTCCCGTGGTAGGCTGATAAACGCCTGTCAGCATATTAAAGACCGTCGTCTTACCCGCGCCGTTGGGGCCGATAAGACCGTATATCTCGTTTTTCTTTATTTTAATATTTACATTCTGAGCAGCCTTAAGACCGCCGAAGGAAATACCGAGATTTTGAGTTTCAAGTACGTACTCAGCCATCACTTCTCCTCCTTGTCGGGTTTGGTTACCGCTTCGGTTACGATGATATCCGTTGAGAGAACCTCGTTCATCTCGATTTTAGTTGGAACAACGTCCCATCTAGCCTCATCGTCTGCTATATGCGCCGTAGTTTTCTTAGATTTGAAAAAGCGGGCGTGCAAAGAAGCAAGACTGTATTTATCGCGGATACCTTTGAGGGCGGGCGCGTTTTTATAAATTACCATTAATATAAGGATAAGCGCGTATATCAGAGTTTTTATAGCCGCCATATCACCCGTAAGATATGCTTTAAGATAGAAGTTAATAACCGTCAGCAGCGTTGCGGCGATTATCGAGCCGTTTATAGAACCCATACCGCCCAGAACGACCATAACGAGTATTTCTATTGAATAATTGAAATCGAAAGCGCCGTATTCAACCGGGGAAACCACAGCTCCGTAGATAACGCCGACAGCGCCTGCGAAGAATGCTGAAATAACGAATACGAAGAGCTTATAGAAAGTGACGTTTATGCCCATTGACTTTGCGGCAATCTCGTTATCGCGGATAGCGGTTATTGCTCTTCCGTGCTTCGAACGAATGAGGTTCTGTACCACAACGAGCATCAGAAGAAGGCATATAAACGTTGGAATAAAGAGAGGAAACCTCTTCTGATTTATCGCGAGATATATAGAGGATTCAAGACCTTTCGGACCGCCGAAAAACGGTATATTACGGCAAACATTCCTTATAATTTCACCAAAGGCGAGAGTTACTATTGCGAGATAGTCACCGCGAAGTCTGAGCGCGGGAAGTCCGACGAGGAAACCGAATACCGCCGCCGCAACACCGCCTATTACGAGCGAGATGCAGAGAGCCGGCACTATTCCGAGCCCTGCTGCCATCAGAGCGTTGCTGACGAAGGTTCCAAGATATGCACCGACGCACATAAATCCTGCGTGACCAAGAGAAAGCTCTCCCAAAAAGCCGACGACAAGGTTAAGTGACACCGCAAGTATAATACTGTATCCTATCTGGTTTACAAGAGAGGTCATTGAGCGAGAGAACGCCCCTGTCATAAAAAGTACTATAAAGAGCGCGAAAACCGCAGTTATAGCAATATAGTTTATATAATGCTTCGGTTTAAAGGATGCTTTAATATTTTTAAAATACTGCATTTTGACCTCCTTATACCTTTTCGTTTTTCTTCTTACCAAGAAGTCCTGAGGGCTTAACCAGAAGAATAACGATAAGAAGAGCAAATTCAATAGCTACCGTATAAGGCGCGAGAACCGGGATGCTTTGCGCAAGTTTCTCTATTACTCCGAGAAGTATTCCCCCAAGCATAGCTCCGGGGATAGAGCCTATACCTCCGATAACCGCTGCGGTAAACGCCTTAATGCCCGGCATTGAGCCAAGAGTAGGCGTTACGCTCGGAATTTGCATAACGTAGAATATGGCCGCGAAAGCTGCGAGAGCCGAACCGATAGCAAAGGTGAGCGCGATAATTGCGTTTACGTTAACGCCCATAAGCTGCGCCGCGCTTCTATCCTCGGAAACGGCAACCATAGCGCGACCTATTTTAGTTTGCTTTACGAAAACGGTGAGAGCTATCATAAGTATTGCCGCAACCGCGAGGGTTACTATGGTATAAACGTTAATGCTTCCGACAGAGCCGGGAATTTTAAATCCCTTAATCGGCTCCGGCGTTACACCGAAGATAAGTTGTGAGAAGCCTTGAAAAAGGTAGCTTACTCCTATCGCCGTTATCAGCACGGCAAGAGGAGACGCGCCTCTCAAAGGTCTATACGCCACTCTCTCAACGAGGACGCCGAGAATTGTACAAAGTAAAATCGGGAAAATGACGGAAATAATTATGGTGAGCCAGCCCGGCAAGCTTCCGCTTGTGAGAAGCCCTGTGAATATTGAATAAGCTCCTACCATTATAATATCGCCGTGCGCGAAATTAAGAAGCTTTGCAATACCGTATACCATTGTATATCCGAGAGCTATAAGCGCATATATAGCGCCAAGGCTCAATCCATCTATAAGTGTTGTGAACATTGAAAAAATCCTTTCATTTTCGGCTGATTTAAGTTTTTTCACAATATTTTGCTATTTGGTATTCAATCTAACAAAAAAACAGAAATCCCCGAAACGCAAGATAGACTCGTGCAAAAAAATCGCACGAGATCCATCTTATTTTTTATTTAATTATCCGAGAGTTACTATCTTGGGAGCCTTGGTGCACTTGCCCTCTGCGTTCCAAGTCATATCTGCGCCGGTAAGTCCATCGTATGAGAAGTCTGCGGAAGTGATAGTATCATAAAGAATGTCGCCAATCTCTGCGGGAGAAAGGTTGTAATCTGTAACGCCTGCCTTTTCAAGAGCTGCTGCGAGAACCATAACAACGTCGTATGCGTCTGCTGCGAACTGGTCAGGTGTTTTACCGTATTCAGCCTCATATGCACTAACGAACGCCTTAACATTTGCCTCGGTGCTTGCAGCATCAAAAGGAGTGATGTACTTGATGGTATTTTCAACATCGGAAACGAGCTCAGCTATACCGTCAAATCCGTCGCATCCAAAGAATACTGCGCTGCAATTCTTCTCTACTGCCTTTTTAATAAAGAGAGATGCCTCGGTGTAGTAGAAGGGCATAAATATGATGTCACAGTCTTTGAGCGCATCTGCCTGAGTGGAAAAATCCTTATTGTTTTCCTTATCGAACTTCTGCTCAGTGTAGGTTATTTTAAGCTCAGCCATCTTATCCTGGAATGCTTCATAGATACCCGAAGAATAGGAATCAGACTCGTCGTAGATTGCGCCAACTTTAACGAAGTTGCCATCCTTGATTTCCTCTGCTGCGAGAGTACCCTGGTCGGGGTCACCGAAGCAAAGACGGCTGGAATATTTAAGGCCTGTGATAACGGGGTCTGCTGAGCCGGAAGGAGTCATACAGAAAATTTTATCTGTGTTTGCCTTCTTTGCAAATGCTTCACCTGAGCCGGACGTTACACCGCCGAGAGAGAGCTGCATTCCTGCATCGTAAAGTGTGTCGTAGTTAGTAGCTGCATCCTCTGCGCCTGCCTTGTCGTCAAGGATAGCGAAGGAGAACTTAACTCCGCCTTTTTCGTTAAGGTGCTTAACAGCAAGCTTTGCGCCGTTCTGAACCGAGATGCCGTAAGAAGCAGCCTCACCGGTAAGAGGACCGGTTGCGCCTATCTTGAAGGTGTCCTTCTCAAAAAGCCCGCCTCCGCAGGATGTCAGTGAAAGTGTGCAAGCAACTGTTGTTGCTATCATAGCCACACCACAAACTAATTTCTTGAAAAATTTGTTCATTGTTTTTTACCTCTTTATGTATTTTTAGTTAACATAGGATTTACAAGGAGTATAATTGTACTCTTGCTTTCTAAGTTGTTCCAATTATACATCAATTAATACTCTTTGTCAATAGGAAAAGATATGAATTTATGTCATACCCATTATGATATTTATAATGTCCAAAAAAAAGAAACAGTTTTTATTGAAATTTCACAAAAGCGAATTTCGGATATTTCGCATTTTTCCTACCCTATTATAACTGTAAAAAAGAACCCCACCGGTTTTTGTGGGGTTCTTCATTTTACATTAATTATCCTGTAATACCCGAACGCTCAATTCCCTGTACAATGTATCTTTGTCCAAACAGATAAATTATTACTAACGGTATAATAATAAGAATACCCGCGGTGTTTTGAATTGCATTGTAATAAAGTCCTTGTCCTGCATAGTCTGTTTGCAGGGAGTTCGGAATATTCTTGTAGATGTCAGGCATAAGATACACTTTATCCATGTCATTACTGAAAAACAGAGTCGTATAGAACTCATCTGTCCACTGCCAAGAGAACGAGAACAGGAATATTGTTATCATCATTGGTACGCAAAGCGGAAGAATGATTTGGAAAAATGTGCGGAATACGCCCGAACCATCAACGTAGGCGCTCTCTTCAAGCTCATCGGGGATGCCCTTAAAGAATTGACGCATAAGGTAGATATAAAGTCCGTTCTTAAACGCGAGTCCGAAAACGGAAAGCACGATAAGCGGCGCGAAGGTATTGGAGAGGTCGAGCTGATTATACGGAATAAACGGGTCTATAATCAAGTCGACTATACCGGGATAATTCCAAGCAATTACTTTACCAAGGTCGAAGTCGGTAAAGTGCTTAATCATTGAAAGACTGAGGGTGCTGTGCGGAATAACCATTGTGATAATAACTATTCCCATAAGTATTTTGTTGCCCTTGAACTTGAACTTTGCAAGACCGTAACCAACGAGGCAAGCCACCATAGTTTGAATCAGCGCGCAAATCAGCGACAGAAGGAGGGTGTTAAGCATAGCCTCAAAGAAGTGGTTTTCAATGATTATGTACTTGTAAATCTCCAAGGTCGGTGTTTTAGGTATAAGCGATACAGTCGCGTCTACGATATCCTCCTTGGTCATAAACGAGCCGGCGATACGGGAGATAAACGGGAAAAGAATTACAAACGAAACGCCGAGCATAAGGATAAATCTGAACACGGTCACTGCCGCTGTTATCCAAGTCTTTGACGACTTCATTTTGTTGATAATTCTGTCTTTAAAGGAGATTTTACCTTCGTAATCAACACGGATTTTATTTTTTGTTTCTCTTTTAATAACTGTTTTAGAATCCATATTGCACCTCCTTAATCCCTTCTCTGATAGAACACGAAAGTTGAAGCAATCGCGCCTATAATTGCGATAATCAAAATTACTATAACAAAGTAAATCCATGACATCGCGGTAGCTTGGTGAAGGTTGCCCACGCTTTCGATATACGACATCGCGGGGTTAGTGGTTCTTGTAAACGCGTCGATAACCGTATAAACTCCGTTTACCAAAATCATTGGAGAAATCATCGGGAACGTAACCTTCCAGAAGGTTTCCCAGCCTGTTGCACCGTCGATACGGCAGGCTTCATAGATAGACTCGGAGATGGATTGAAGTCCCGAGAGGAATATCAACATCTGCACGCCTGAGTAGTTGATAATGTTATAAACATTGTTTACAAGACTAACAACGTAGTTTACAAGCTCTCCGCCTATTTTCATATCAGCGAACAGCATCTGTATATCAAGCGCCGAAATAATTTCACCTGCTCCGCCGCCCGATCCGTCATCAATACCCTCACTGGTAGCATCGGACATAATATCCTGAGCATTAATCGACTCCATAAGACCTGTTGCAATAATAACGGGTACGAAGAAGATAGCGCGGAATACTGCTCTGCCGAGCATCTTCTGGTTAAGAACAACCGCTATGAAAAGTGAGAATATTACGATGGCGGGAACTTCAAAAATAAGTTGTTGAAGCCCCTCTAAAAGTTTGGGAACAAACTCCGAGTTCTCAAAGAGAGCATATTTATAGAAGGATATGCCCTCGTATTTAAGATACCACGTGCTTGTTTCGGTGTTGTACATAAGCGAGTTAAAGCTAAACCAAACCGAGTCAAGCAAAATCGGAAGATACACAAGTAAAAATCCAACCAAAAACGGAAGCACGAATACATATCCCGACCTAGCCTTTCTGGCTTCGAGAGAAGTCTTACGCTTTGGAATTTTTAAGTTTTTAGTCATAAGTCCTTCCCTCCTTAATCAATTCTTACGTAACCGTACTTGCCGATCTCGCACTCAGTATCGGCGTCAAGTCTTACGTTTACTGTGAAAATATTGTAGTTCAGAATAAATTTAACTACGTCATCACCCTTTTTGTAAGTTACCATTACTACGTTGCCGTTGTCGTTTGTGTAGTCCGTGTAAGCATACTCGCTTCTCTTGTCGGTTGCAAAAGAGTCTGTAAGGTATGAATATTTGGATTCATACTCAAAGCCGGAAACGGAAACATTAACAGAATCAGCATCGTCCTCTGCTCCCGGATATTCGGCAATAAACTTTTGCTCAATTCCGTTAATTTTATCTACAAAATCTGAACCTAATTCATCGGTAGTTTTGTTGAGAATTTCAGAAATCTGAGTAAGAATACGAGCCATATCATCATCAGTTATGTCGAATTTAACTCTCTTATCCTGTCCTGCGCCATCCGCCATCATTTTGTCGTAGGTGGCGTTGATTTTCTTTAAGATAGTCTTTTCGAGGCTTTCAAGAATTTCATCTTGCAGACGAACGTAGTTCGCCTCCATTTCGTGCTCTTCTATGATACGCTCGGCAATCAGTACTCTGTGGTCTACTATTTCGTAGTCTTGAAGCAAGCCAAGTTCTTTGTTAAGTCTTGTGTATATTTCAAGAACGGAAGCATACCAGTTCTCGTAGTCTACACCGTAATACTTACTGAGATTGTTGTCATCCTTCATATAAGAAGTGTTCTGCGCGCAAAGGATAAAGTAAAGCGATGCTCCGTTTTCGATAGAACGAAGAAGGTCGTATTCAATAGATCCCGAATAGTTAATTGGCGCTCCTGTGTAGTTTACATAACTGTGCAGAACAAGTCCCACGAACGGTACTGCAAATGAAGAATATCTGAAATGGCTGGAATCTATGCTCATATTAAGTATATGCTTAGCATACTTGACGGCGTAGATATTACCTTTATCAATCATTACTTCATATCTGTTGATGTTTGCCATTCTGTCAAGAAGGTCGCAAACATCTTTTTGAGCATCGTCGCGGTTAATCGGATTATCCTCATCGAAGTTAGAGTTCAAGTCTGAACCGAGAGTCGATACGGAAATTCTGTTAAAGTCGTATCTGCTGTAATCGCGCTCGAATTTGGAAAAGAGTCTATCAAGAGCGTCAGAGGAGATTACAAGAGTGCGGATTTTATTACTTAACGAGCTCTCACCCGTTTCGTATTCCTGCTTAATCGCGTTATAAACCTGCTTTGATGCATAACGGTTATCAACCATTTGAGAGACATTACCCTTATTGCCTATACCGTCAAACAGAGAGGTATTGTTAATATACATAAAGTCGAACTCAGGGAAAATGCCGAAGTTAACACCGTTTTTGGAAGATTCTTTTGAAAGATTTGCAAGCTGGATAAAGCCTCTCTTTCCACCGACGACGCTATCCCATCTGGATTTTACGGGATAGGTGAAACTCATACCGCCGTTAGCGTAGCCCGTGAGCTTAAAGTTGATGTTATCTATGTTTTCGATAACATAATTACTCATCAGGTCTTCGTACTGCTTAGCCTTTTTCTCGTATTGATACTTCTGACCTGCATCTTTTTCCTCAGCCGCAAGAGCTCTGTATTCCTCGGCCTTTGTCTTTACGTATTCGGAGCATTTTGAAAGCTCTAAGTACATTTCTTTGAGGTCGTCAAAGGTTGTGAGAGGAATATTCTTGTTTACCGGGAAGGTAAGGAATTTATCAAGTATCTGCATTGAGCCGAGGGACTCAATATAGAGCGGAATATCTTCGCTCACAAGTTCAAGAGCTTCAAGCGTACCGTTGGCCTTTAAGTAGTCGCGGTAGTAGGCCGCCATTCCAACGTAGCTGGATTTATAATAATTATTCTCGCCGTACATAGCATCGCCGATTCTTTCATCGGTAAGCATTGTGTAGCGTGTTACGTATGAACCTGTATATCTCGAATCGGATACGATAAAGTATTTACCGAGAGAACCAACCGAAATAGTTTCGGAAAGGTCGTATTCATCCGACGGGAACGGGTTGTAGGATGAGAAGGTCGTTGCAAATCTGTGAACGCTGCCTCCCGAATAGATTGAGAGCGTTGCCATAGACGCGCCGTCCTCAATTATTGCAAAATATCCGTTGGTAACCTTTGTACCATCGCCGTAGTTTGTATCTGCAACAACACCGTAAACCGGCATTGTAATTTGAGCGCGGTGGGCACCCGTTATTGTTGAATAGCAGTAGTCATTACCGTATATGTCAGATTCAAGAGTGACCGGTATTCTCTTATTATTGGCTTCATTATAGAAGTCGTCAAATCTGATAACCGTTCCGCTTCCGTCCGGGAAGAACATATAGCCTTCGTTAGCCATATCACCTGCTCCAAAATATTTGAGAGGAGTGATAGAGCTCAAAGTAAACACCGTTTCATCAAAAGAAATAGAGTTTGCGGGAAGACGTACAGAAAGTGATCCGTCCTCACTGAACGTATATTCAAGCGCGCACTTGAACACGGGCTTCACCTTTGATTGATCCTTGTAACCGCATTCAGCCTCGTCCTCGAACATCATAGCGTAGGTATAAGTCGGAATATATTTGGTGATGATTGCGGAATATCTTCTCTTGTTTACATGGTCGTCAGCTCCTACACCGCAAACGTAAATTGCCATACCGTAATCATCGGGCGCGTTGGTTTTGGGCTTTGTTACGGGGTAATCCTTGTACATCTTTTCAAGAGTTTTGACCTGCGATTGAGCTTTATCTGCGCCCTTGTTCGCAATATCAATGATATATCTTGAAGGAGCTTTCAGGTTGTAAGCCTCGACGAGTGTATTCAAATCCTTTGATATCGTTTCGAGCGCTTTACGGCCCGGATGTGTAATAGGTAGCTTAGAATCAGAGAGAATTCTTTTAAGGTATTTGTCGTATTCTCTTATGCTATTTTTACGGATAGCGCCGTACTCTGCGCTACCGTAATCTTCATAAGGCTCAAAGTCGCCATTATTGAAGAAGGACAGTTTATCAAGCGATATATCCTCATCTTCGCAATATTCACCGAGGTGCTCTATTGCCAATTCCTTGTATTGTTCAAGGATAGGAATGAGAATGTCGGTTTCAAAATCGACGGCAGAGATGTAACCGGGAAGAAGGAATCTCTCGGTGGTATCGCCAAGGGTGTAATTTACACGGAGACCGCCCGCAATGTGATTTACGTAAACCTGCGAACGCAGAGCTGCCCATCTGTAACTGTTATAGTTATAGGACACCGATGAGTTGCTGGACTCGAAGAAGCTGATTGAAATCTGGCTCATCAGTTCCTGTCTTGAAAACTCATCAACCGTTCCATAACCCGGATTTATGGGGTTAGATGTCAAAATCTGACCCGTTACATTATTTTTGTAGAAGAAAAATCCCGTATATTTGTTTACATAAACAGTATACTTGTTATCCGATGAGTTTACCGAATAGAGATAGCCTTCTGCAATTTGCTTTTGAAGATATTCAGCGGCAGAGTTCTCGTTTTGAGAGAGATAAGCCTCCAAATACTTTTCAACTGCACTTTCGTTTTCAAGCTCGTTTCCTGCTGTCAAATTGGAGCTCGGTGTATAAGCGGCAGACGCCTTTATGGGCGCAACCGCTGCGACTGTTGTAAACAACATAACCACCAGCATAGCAGCAGACAATATTTTATTCAATTTCATTTTTATTACCTCCTGCCACTAGACTCGGCTTCCAATCTCGCTGAATATCGAGACAACAAACGTAAGCATCTTCATAACAAGGCTCGAGAACAAAATTACTACGAACATAATTACCGCCATAGCAACTATTGTTCCGAGAACTGTAACGAAGTTCTTGTTAATTGAATAGTCGTGAGTTACAACCATACCAAAGAACAGTAAAATACCCACCCAGATATAACCAAAGGTTACAAGAAGGTTGACTATCTGTCCCTCGGACTGAGTCATAACATTAGTTAAAATCGTAGAAATAATTACAAATACGGGGAGCGGAGCGCAAGCGTATCCTGTCGCGATGAATATGTCCTTAAAGCTTCCCTCTCCGTCAAAGAGCGTTGTGAGACACCAGTTTGCTACGCACCACAGAAGAATGGGCATTGCAACCGAGAGAATCTGCATAAAGATTGTAGAATACTCATTCGTAGGGTTAAAGGTATATCCACGTCCTATCGCCTGATAGAAAAAGGCGAGAATTGTGATGCCCATAATTGTTGCAGATGCTCTCACAGAACCTCTCTTCTCGTGCTTCAAATCCCAGAAACCGTCGAATGGATGGAATACGAGATAGAAAGCGTAGATAAGTTCTTCCCAATAAGTTTTCTTTCCTACTTTAAGAGTGGTGACCTTATTCTTCTTACTTGCATAACCGAAGAATTTAACTACGAGAACAATCAAACCTATAGCCAAAACCAGAATCAGAAGCAACCATTTCTGTATAAACTCCGTTCGGAGTTCCTTAAATGACTTGGTATACTCTTCGGTTTCATAAGCGCTCGCAAACATCTTCTGCGCCTCTTCGTATCTCTCCTGCTGAGCATAGGCTTTACCTATACCGATATAAGCGAGGTCAAAGTTGTTGTTAAGAGTCAGAAGGTCCTGCCAACAGGTAATTGATTCACTGTAATTATGCTCGTTCTGATTTCTGAGAGCTGCGATAATCGTATCGCGATACGGTGTCGGAGCGTATACGTTGATTTTATGTCCGAGAGAGGCTCTGTCAAGAACGATAATGTAGGACTCGCCGTTAACCTCGTGATAGGTCATACCTACGACCGACTCGTTACTTCCGAGAGAGTCGCCCTTATCGCCAAATGCGAAAAGGAGATTACCGTTTTGGTCATAGGTGAAAATTCTGTTTCTTCTCTTGTCAAGAATTGACCAGGAGCCTTCTTCACCTACGGCTACGTCTATAATTTGAGAAACCTCTCCGGGATCGACTACGTCAACCTCTCCGCCCGGGTCAAAGAAGCCGTTACGCTTCATAATTTCATCACCTGCAGAATTAAGCTTCTTTACGGGAGAGTTGGAAGCGCTCTTGCTCTTTATAGCGGCTAATTGCTGTTTTTGTCTGTCACGTTCAAGAGTATTTGTCGTTACGTAAACAAATCCCTCGTCGTCAACAGTGATGTTGTTATAAGGAATTGCAACCTTACCTACCGAAGATGCCTTTTTATCATCGCTTTGGAATCTTCTCCAAATAAGCTCTATGGCAGAATACGTAACCTTTTGAGCGCCGATAAATCCGGCGAACTTACCTTCGCTTGAAAGCACGATTACACCTTCGTAGCAGGCGGTTGAAGTAATGAAAATTCTTCCATAAATGTCTACTGCAAGCGCGCAAGGTTTAAATGCTTCGTTTGTAAGAAGCGGAGTGTCGGGCTTGTAAATTGTTCTGACATAATTATATTCTCTGTCAAAAACTATAATACGCTTATTACCCGTATCACAAACGTAGATTAATTTGTCATCATCGGGGTCTGTTGTAATTTCGGGGTCCGTTACAAAAAGTCCCTGCGGTTCAGATAATTGAGTTTCTTTACCGTTTGCAACAAAGTTTGAGATAACCGCCTTAGCCTTGTAGTATTTATTAAGAACTACTATACGGTTGTTCGTAGTATCTGCAATGTAAACGTCGCCGTCGCTGTCAGTAACGATATCACTGGCAGTTCCGAAGGTAGGGTTATCCGGCGCGACATTTCCAAGTCCCATAGCGAGAGCGTCAATAGACGCGGTTGCAGAATACGCCGAGGGAGATCTGAGTGGGTCTCCGTCTATTGAGTAAGTGTAGGTATCATAGGGCTCTACCGCAAATGCTGACACAGTACCGAACAGTAATACTAATGCGAGAGCGAATATTAAAATTTTGGTAATTTTCTTCATTTCGTTCCTCCCATTAGTCTTTCATACCCGATGAACCCATCGTCTCAACGATTTTACTCTGGTTCCATACGAATACGAGAATTGGCACTGACATCATAATAACCGTTGCGGCTGCGCCTGCGCCCGAACGGGCGATACCGCCCGAAATGATTTGTTGAATCGCATAGTTAAAGGTTTTAAGTTCCTCTGAATGAATGTAAATTGAGCCGCCTGCATTCCAAAGTCCCTTGAACACCTCAACCATAAGGGTAAGCACGGCAGGCTTAACCATTGGCATAGCGATAACAAGGAAGGTTCTGAGCTCGCTCGCGCCGTCAAGTCTGGCAGATTCAAGCACCGTGTCCGGAACCGAGCTGTCCATAAACTGCTTCATGAGGTAAAGTCCCATCGTTCCCGCAAGTGAGGGGACGATAATCGAAAGATACGAGTCTACCCAGTTGAAAGCGGACAGAATGATAAAGTGCGTCATCTGGCTTACGGTGGAGTGGAACATAAGTGACAAAACTATGATTTGGAAGATTGTATTTCTTCCGGGAAATTTAAGTTTTGAAAGCGCATAAGCAGCCATTGAAGCAATAACAAGGTTGCCCGCAGTACCGCATACGCTCAAAAATACCGTATTGAATATGTATCTTGAAAAAGGCACCCAGGAGTCGCCCATCAAAACGATAAGGTCTGCAAAGTTTTCTATCGTAGGATTGATAACGTAAAACCTCGGCGGGAACATAAACAACTCGTCAAGCGGCTTGAAGGCTTGAATGACGGTATAGTACATAGGTATAAACATAAACACGCCAAGTATTACAAGCAAAATTGTAATACCCGAGTCGCCTCCTGCGCTGCGGTTAAGTACGACTCTGTGACCTCTTGTTCTTAGTTTCTGCGCCATACTATCACCTACCTATCTTAGAGAGCGCCTTCTTTATAAGAATGTTACAAGAGAACATAATTACAAAGAGTATTACCGCGATAGCGGAGGCATAACCGATTTCATAACGCTGTCCACCGTAGTCGTCAAGGTGGTGCATTATCGTGTGAGCTGCGTAGTCAACCGACGGGAAGCCGCAAAGCGCTGTTACAACGCCTCCGAAGCCGAAGGAGTTGGTGATTGAGAGCACCGCGCCGAACATAAGCTGAGGACGCATTGTAGGCAACGTAATATACCAAAGCTCTTGCCAACGGTTTTTAATTCCGTCAACGGCAGCAGCCTCGTACATTGAACGGTCGATGGTTTGAAGACCTGCTATGAAGGAAAGGAACGCAGTACCGAGAGAGGTCCAAAGAGCAACTACGATACAAAGCGGCATTACGTACTCCGCAGTATCAAACCAAAGTACAGGCTCGTTTAATATTCCCATATTCATAAGCGTGGCGTTTACCCAACCGTATGCATCCGAGGAGAAAAGCGTTTTCCAAATCAAATACACCTGACCTGAAATTGACGGAGCATAGAATATGAGAGTTACCACCGCTCTGATTCTGGGCGGAAGTTCATTTATGAACCAAGCAACGAGTAGCGAGAGAATATAGGACACCGGGCCTGTTATAGACGCAAATACAAGTGTATTGGAACAAGCGAGAATGAATATTTCATCTTCGAGGAACAAGCGCGTGTAGTTGGAAATGCCTTTCCAACCGGGCATTTCAAGCATATTGAAGTCTGTAAGACTTAATATCATCGAAAGGAATACCGGTAGGACAGTAAAGACGATGAAAAGAAGCAAGAACGGAGCAAGCATAAAGTATGCCGTCTTGTTGTTCTTCATCTCTTCCCAAGTCCAACGCAGTTTAGACACTTCGTGACGCTTTACAGGACGCGATGCCTCTGCTGTTATTTGTGACATTTATTTATCTCCTTATCTTATTCTTGAATTGTCTAGTCCTGCGCAGTCGGTGGTGCGCCGGTTTTCAGTCCGAATTCCTCACGCTTACGAGTGATTTCGGTATTGATTGCATCGATATACTCATTCATAGCATCGATTGGGTCTTTGCCTCCAACAGCATCGAGGAAGGCGAATTTTGTATATCTTGAAATGATGTAAGAGCCGGGATAGTTAACAACCGAGAACAGATTTTGAATTTGGTCGTAAATTACTTCGTACTCCTGAGCCGTCCAAGAAAGGTCTTTGATTGCATTGATATTTGCCGTCGCATATTTTGCGGAAGGACCGATAAGAGCAACCATCTTATTACCGTAGTTGGACTGAATTTCAGCAGAGGTGAGCCACTGCATAAACTGCCAAGATTCAAGCATCGCATCGCAACCGTAAAGCATTACGTTTGCCGTAACAGCCGCGTTGGACATATAGTTAACCGTTCCGTCGGGCTGTCTCACGCCGGGTAGCGGACAGAACCTCCAAAGTCCGTCAATTTCAGTACCGTAAACGGTAAGTGTGTTATAAAGGCTTACGTAATCGCTTACCAAAATTGGCATTTCACCCGTTCTGAAACGGTTTGTTCCATCAAATGCTATCTCGAACGAGTAGTTCGTATAGAGCTTACATACCCAGTCGAAAATTTCAAGAGCAAGGTCTGTATCAAGGGCGGTTTCGGATCCTATGTAATCTACGTTATCAGCGTATTTCCAATAGTGGCCGCCGTTTTGGTAAAGCATATAAATCAAAGCTGCTTCATAGCCGATACCGATGTTCATATTATTAGCTTGAAGCACGGGAAGCATAGAGAGAAGGTCGTTCCATGTCTCGGGAACCTTCTGACCTATTTCCGCAAGTACATCCATACGGTAATAAAGCACGGAGAACGACATCGTTTCCGGAATACCGTAAGCAACGTTAAAGAGTGAAATATCGTTCATGGCCGCGTCTGCAAAGTTAGGCTTCACGGCTTCGGTATAATTATGAGAGGTAAAGGTTAAGTTCTTATCACCCTTATACTCTGTCGTATGGGTGTGCTTTCCGTTTTCGTCTTCATAAGTATAATAAGTTTCATTAAAGACTTTGTTGTCTTCTGCGCTCAAGCGCTTATCATTACCGCTTACGCCAATAACTGCAGAACGAATAGCGTAGTTGATAACGTCGGAGGAGCCGAGACCTATATACACGTCCGGGCCTTTACCCGAAAGGATTGAAGGAAGGAGCGTTCCCGCTACTACAAGTTTGAGCTTTACGGCAGTACCCGTCATATCGGTAAATCCGCCTTGGGCGTCAAGCATCGTACGCCAGATTTGAGCCTGGTCACGACCCGTAGCAATCCATACGTCTATTGACGTAGTGTCTTCATCGGGAATGGTTGTAAGTCCCATTGCATCGTAATCGGTAAAGAATGATTTAAAGAAGGAGGAAATTTCAAACCAAAGTGAAGAAAAGAAACCTGCTTCCGAAGGAATTATCTTAGAAAGCTCCTTGTCCGTTGTGTCGGAAGGAAC
>JAZUPQ010000138.1:0-1810 GCA_045605265.1 Eubacteriales bacterium
GCGAATACAAATCACTCTACAACTCAAAGGACTGAGATATGAAAATAATCAAGTTTTCGGTGGGGGACACACTGATATTGAAAAAAAAGCACCCCTGCTCATCCGATGCCTTCAGCGTTTTGCGAGTCGGGAGTGACGTGCGAATAGTGTGCCGTGGGTGCAAAAGGGATCTGACGCTTGCAAGAGAGTCCCTGGAAAAAATGATAAAGAAAGTAATCGAAGCAGAATCGATAATTGAGGATTAGTATGTTTTATTATTTGAAGGGCGAGCTCGCATACAGAGAGCACGGAATGTGCGTTATAGACTGCGGAGGAGTAGGCTACAAGCTGACGGTTAGTCTCAACACCTCCGATACTCTGATTACGAAGCTCGGAAAGGAAGTTAAGCTCTTTACCCATCTTGCCGTGAGAGAGGACGGAATTGAGCTTTTCGGATTTGGCTCAAATGAGGAACGCGAGTGCTTCAACCAGCTTACAAGCGTAAGCGGAGTAGGACCTAAGGTTGCAATGAGCATTCTATCGACTATGACTCCCGACAAGCTTGCCTTAGCTATCTGCACCGAGGATGCAAAAGCCATAGCAAAATCTCCCGGAATAGGCGCAAAAACCGCCGCAAGAATCGTACTTGAACTTAAAGACAAGATATCCGGTGAGGTTATGGCTTCTGCCGAGGCGGCGAAATTTGATATTTCCTCCCCTGCGCTTCCTAAAAGCTCTAATCTATCCGAGGCGGTCGATGCTCTTATGGTTCTCGGATACGATAAAAATTCTGTTCTCAGCGTTCTTAAAGGCGCGGATGTATCTCTTGATACCGGCGAAATAATTAAGCTGGCGCTGAAAAAGCTCTCCAGATAATCCCGAAAGGAAATCGTTTTTATGATTGAAGAAGCAAGCGAATTC
Source organism: Eubacteriales bacterium (assembly GCA_045605265.1). GTDB lineage: Bacteria > Bacillota > Clostridia > Oscillospirales > CAG-272 > UBA1740. The sequence continues at coordinate 901 of JAZUPQ010000138.1, forward strand.
GACTTTGAAAGCCGAATAGTTTCAAACGAGTATGATGCTAATCAGGATAGCGAGGTAGAAAACTGTCTGCGCCCTAAGACACTCGACGAATACGTCGGGCAGCAAAAGGCAAAGGAAAATCTCAAGGTATATATAGAAAGTGCCAAGCTCAGAGGCGAGGCGCTGGACCACGTTCTCCTCTACGGACCTCCCGGTCTCGGAAAGACCACACTTTCCTCCATAATTGCAAATGAGATGGGGGTAAACATCAGAACGACCTCGGGTCCCGCAATAGAAAAACCTGGTGACCTCGCAGCAATACTGACAAATCTCGCGCCCGGAGACGTATTGTTCATAGACGAGATACACCGTCTCTCAAGAGTTGCCGAGGAAATACTGTATCCCGCAATGGAAGATTACGCACTTGACATAATTATCGGAAAAGGACCTAGCGCAAGAACTATACATATGCCTATTCCAAGGTTTACACTGATAGGCGCTACTACACGCGCAGGTCAGCTGACAACTCCCTTAAGAGACAGATTCGGAGTGCTTCTGAAGTTGGAATTGTATTCTCCCGAGGAGCTCGCAACCATAGTAAAGCGTTCTGCAAGTATTCTTGATATAGCAATTACGGAGGAAGGCGCATACGGCATAGCATCACGCTCGAGAGGTACGCCCAGAATAGCCAACCGATTACTGAAAAGAGTTCGTGATTTTGCACTGGTAAAAGGCGATGGAAGAATAACCTCGGACATTGCTAAATATGCTCTTGAGTCTCTTGAAATTGACGAGCTCGGTCTCGATAATATTGACAGAAGAATGCTCGAGGCAATAATCAAATTTTACTCCGGCGGTCCTGTCGGTCTCGATACTCTTTCCGCTACCATAGGAGAAGAGGCAATCACGATAGAGGACGTATACGAGCCCT
>JAZUPQ010000139.1:0-5046 GCA_045605265.1 Eubacteriales bacterium
AAGCGATTTCATCCACCACAGGTGGATTTATTCCGCAGAAGGCGGATTTAATTGAAAAAACGACAAGTCGAAACTTGTCGTTTTTTCTGGCAGCGGAACCAGGATTTGAACCCAGACGAACAGAGTCAGAGTCTGCTGTGCTACCGTTACACAATTCCGCTATGTTTCAAGCCTAGTTATTTTAGCACATAAATAACGGCTTGTCAAGAGTTTTTGCGAAATTTTTCAAAACCCCGCGGAGAAGTCGGCAAAACGGAATTCAAAAGACCGAGTTAAAATTCGGTCTTTGAAAATTATTTTTTTCTGGATTTTTTTAAGAACGGAACGACTGCGAAAATAAGCAGAGCGAACAGCGCGCCCACCAAAAATATTTCGGGAGCGGGGATATATTCAGTCGTCATTGAGTCTGCCGAGTCCGGATTCGGCAGAGGGATATTGCGTACAGCATTAATTCCGTTACCAATCATAGGGCCGACAATCATAGGAATTAAGACGCTGAAAATCATTCTTACGCCTTGGAGCTTTCCAACCTCGCCCCTCGGGGTATAGTCGCGGAGAGTAGAACCGCAGAGGGCAGAGATAAAGATATAGCCGCAAATCATCACAAAACCGAATACGCCAAATAAAATCACAGTTGTGATTTTGCTCATTCCCTTTGATAAATACATTCCGAAAAGGCCTAGGGCAAAAATGCCGGCGCCGTAATACAAAAGATTTACCTTGTCCATTTTATCCGAGAGCCTTGTAAGGTAGAGATTGACGCCTGCCCCGAGCAGAATCGCAAGTCCGAAAACCAGGCTGTACTCGATAACCGAAAAGCCGAGATAGGTCGTCATATAAATAATCAGGTACGGCATAAAAATCTGACAGGCAATTCCGTATACCAGGATGATGATTAGTGTGATATAAAAGGGAACGTTGTTTTTAATAACCGTGGGCTTGAAGCCGTAGAAAATGTCCGCCATTGTGCCGTTTTTTTCGAGCTTTTCGCTATCCTTGATGATGAAAATACCCAAAATTCCCGACGCAGAGATTATAATGCCGAGAGAGAGGAAAAGCATTTTGTAACCGATAAAGCTTACTAAAATTCCAAAACCGCCCGCCACGATAAGCATAGCAAAAAGCGGAAGAATACTCAACACGCCCTCAATCTTTCCGCGCTCGTGAGTACGGGTATTGTCCGTAACCCAAGCGTTAAAGGCTGCGTCGTTTGAGGTAGAGCCGAAAAGCGTCATAACGCAGTCGCCTACAATTACCAGAGTAAGAGTAAGAGATATCGCTCTCGTGCCTTCAAGCGAGAAAATTTTGCCTATAAGCTCGGGCGAGAGAAATCCGAACATAGCCACCGTGACGCCCCAAATTGTATATCCGATAGATATGAATTTCCGCCTGTTGCCGATTTTATCGGACAGAGCTCCCATAACCAATGTTACTACCGTAGCGGTGACTCCGCTTAGCTGTACCATAAGAGTGATGGAATTCAGGTTGGGGGCAATAGTATCAAAAACGAACAGATTGAAGTACATATTTTCAACCGACCAAGCAATTTGACCGATTGTTCCAAAAAGCAAAAGTATGAGCCAATTCCTTTTTGAAAAGCTTTCATTTGTATTAATCATTTCAACTCCAAAAAATAAAAATATAGACGCCAAAATCTTACTAAGGATATACCCGTGTGAATTTAGCGTCTATATTATAGCATATAGCCGCTTGCTTGTCAAGAAAATTTATCTTACTTTCCCGCTTGCATTTCGCGTACCGATTCAAGCACGGCGTCGGCCATATATTCTATTTGCTCCTTTGAAAGCCCGTACAGAGGCAGATGAGTGAATCTCTTATAGAAAACCTCCTCGCAGTTGGGGCAGGTTTTAGCAATTTCATCTGAGTCGTAACCCATATCCTGAACAACCTTAAATCTGTAAAGAGGACCGAAGTGAGCTATTTGAGTAACACCCTTGCTCTCCAATTTCTTTTTGAGGGTCTGAATATCGCCGCCCGCCTTTTCAGGATTGATTTGAAGCAGATAAAGGTGATAGGTGGGCTTGATGTCTTCGCTGTCGAGAAGTTGGGGAATGATAGCGTCGTTTTCGGCAAATCTCATTGAGAGGTATTCCGCGTTTGCTCGTCTTTCACTTATGATATCCTCATTACGCGGAATTTGAAGGGAGAGTCCGAGTCCTTGAATTTCCGTAGTTGAGCAGTTGCCGGCAACAAACGGAGCTTCCTTTCCCGGAATAGGAGTGATATTATAGAGCCAATCCTTGATAGGACAGGTGAAGTTGAGACCGAGGAAACGGGCTCTCTTCATTTCTTCGCCAAATCCCTCAACCGTAGTTGTGAGAATACCGCCTTCGCCAAAGGAGGTTATGTTTTTGACCTCGTGCATTGAGAAAGCAGCAAAGTCTCCTATCGTACCGATTTTTCTGCCCTTGTATATGGCGCCAAAGGCGTGAGCGGCGTCCTCGAGAACCAAAATATTGTGCTTTCTTGCAATATCCATAATAGGATCCATATCGACGGGATATCCGCCTATATGTACAGGAACTATCATCTTCGTTTTAGGGGTGATTTTTCTCTCCACGTCTTTGGGGTCCATATTGATAGTTCTTGGGTCTACATCTGCAAAAACGAGCTTACAGCCGATTGAAAGCGGGTATGCCATCGTAGCCACGAATGTGATAGCAGGTACGATAACCTCGTCTCCCTCTTTGAGATTCGCATACTTGTAGGCAATTTCAAAGCCTGCGGTAGCGTTTGAAACAAAGGTGGAGGTGGTAGTGCCGAGATATTCGTTACAAGCTTCTTCCGCCGCCTCTACCTTAGATGCCAGCGAGAGCTTTCCGGGCGGTGTTGCGAGAGGCTCGAGTTTTTTCACCTGTTGCCAAACCGCTTCAAGAGCATCGTCGTACTCCCTGCCTTCGCCCTGCATTAAAAAGCGAATGATCTCCATAAGGTCGTGAACGTTGTAGTTCTCGCCTACTGCCGCCCACGGAACACGGGTTGCGCCCGTGTTATATCTGAAATCCGTTGTTTGTTTTCCCATATTTTTATCCTCCGAAAAGTATTTCTGAATTCATTATATCACCTGTCATTTTTTTTACAATGGAAAATCAAAAAGAAAATTTGAAAAATCAATAAATTTTATTTTTGAAATTATTGAAATTTTTTTGGGTTTTTGTTACAATAGATTAAGATGGCACTATTTATGAGTGATATGGGAGGAAAATGAAAAATGAAATTGCCCGAGCTTGAAAAATTGCTTGATATTTTTTATCAAATTTCCGGTATGGAAATTGCCGTTTTTGACAGCAAATTTCATACAATCACCGCGGCGAAACATCAATTTCCGCATTTTTGCCACGCCATCCATCGCTATTCAAAATGCACCGAGCTCTGCCGTAATTCCGACCTCGAAAACTTGAAAGAGGTAAAGAAAAATCGCTGTGAAACAAGCTATGTTTGTCCTTTTGGCTTTTACACGGCTATCTTTCCGATAAAGCGAGAGGGCGAGATTATGGCATATCTCACGATAGCCCCCGCAATAAAAGACGGACAGAGTAAAAATCTGCCGGTGGAAATTTTAAAAAATACGGTTTCGGGAATTGACGAAAGCAATTTTTCAGACCTGCTTTTGAAAGTACCCGTTTACGAGGAATCAAAGCTGGCTTTGTATAGCGAGCTCGCAAGGCTTATAGTATCGCAAATAGAGGAAAAACGCCTTATAGGAAATTTTCAGAATAACAGCATAGCCGTGCTTGTGAAGAATTACATAGATGAAAACCTGTCACAAAAAATTACTCTTTCCGATTTGAGTCTGCACCTCCATTGCAGCACCGTGACAATTACCGAAAAATTCAGAAAAAAATACGGAAAAAGCGTTATGAGGTACGTTCTTGAAGAAAGAATGAAGCTCGCTTCGGAGCTGCTTTCCGAACGGGGACAGACTGTCTCCATCGTTGCAGCGTCCTGCGGTTTTCCGGACGTGGAATATTTTTCCAAAACCTTTAAAAGTTATCACGGAAAGCCGCCTAGTATTTGGCGAAGAAACGCGTATAAGTAAACTTTAAAAAATATCTTGACAAAGTAATTTGCGAGGTGTATAATTACTCCTGTTCGTAATGAAATATTTGCATTTAGGAGTAGTGTGATGAATATACTTTTCAGTCTTTCAATAGCTCTCTTTGCAGGACTTATGCTTTCAAGGCTGGCCAAGATTGTAAAGCTTCCCGCAGTTACCGCGTATCTTGTGGCAGGCGTTTTGATAGGCCCTTATGCTCTGGGTAGGTTGGGGAGCGTTTTGAATTTTAACGGTATTGGATTTCCGAATATGGAATACATCGAGGGATTTTCGATAATTTGCGACGTAGCTCTCGGATTTATCGCCTTTACAATGGGTAACGAGTTCAGGCTCTCGGCCCTTAAAAAAATAGGTAAACAGGCGACCGTTATCGGCGTTTTTCAAGCCTTGATAACCTGCGTTGTGGTTGATATTGCCTTAATAGTCCTTCACTTTATCATTCCAACCAAATTCAGTCTTGAAGCGGCTATCGTTCTCGGAGCTATCGCAACTGCAACCGCCCCCGCCGCTACTCTTATGGTCGTAAGACAGTATAAGGCGAAAGGACCTCTCACGGATATTCTTCTTCCCGTAGTTGCGCTCGACGATGCGGTGGGACTTGTGGTTTTTGCGGTTTCCTTCGGCGTTGCAAAGGCTCTCTCGGCGGGAGAGGTAAGCATCCTTGCGGTCGTCCTTGAACCGATAATAGAGGTTCTGCTATCTCTTCTTCTCGGATTTGTCATGGGACTTATCTTTACTTACTGCGAGAAATTTTTCCATTCCCGCTCCAAGAGACTTGCGATGTCGGTGGCATTCGTGTTTTTCACTATTGCGGTTTCAATGCTGAAATTTGAGATTGGCGGAATACACATCGGCTTTTCGTCTCTGCTTTCCTGTATGATGCTCGGAACGGTATTCTGTAACATTTGCGACTTTTCCGAGGAGCTTATGGATAGACTCGACAGATGGACTGCGCCGCTCTTTGTTTT
>JAZUPQ010000140.1:0-3531 GCA_045605265.1 Eubacteriales bacterium
GACGGCGGCGACGGCGGCAGAGGCGGAAATATTATTTTCAGAGTAGACACAGGGGCAAATACGCTTCTCGCATTCAGATATAAGAGAAAGTTCGTTGCTGAAAACGGCGGTGACGGAATGGCAGATAAAATGCACGGAAAAAGCGGAAAAGACGTTGTAATCCCCGTTCCGCCGGGAACTCTTATCAAAGATGCCGAAACAGGAAGAATAATCTACGATATGGCCGCGTCAGACGAATACCTCGTTTGCAAGGGCGGTCGCGGAGGTTGGGGAAACCGACATTTTGCCACACCGACAAGACAAATTCCACGATTCGCAAAGGGCGGAACGAAGGGCGAGGAAAAGGAAGTTCTGCTAGAACTGAAAATGCTTGCGGAGGTTGGACTTATAGGCTTCCCCAACGTCGGCAAATCTTCAATCCTTGCAAGGATTTCTTCTGCTAAGCCAAAGATTGCAAACTACCACTTTACCACACTTTCTCCTAATTTGGGAGTAGTTAAAACCGGTGGCGAAAAGGGATTTCTTGCAGCAGACATTCCGGGACTTATCGAGGGGGCAAGCGAGGGCGCAGGACTTGGACACGCATTTCTGCGTCACGTAGATAGATGCCGACTTCTTCTTCACGTCGTAGATGTCTCCTGCGCAGACGGCAGAGATGCAATTTCCGATATCGAAAAAATTGATACGGAGTTGAAAAAATACTCCGCCGAGCTTTCCGAAAGACCTCAAATTATCGTAGCCAACAAAATTGACAGCGTTGATATGGAGAGCGAGGAAATTGCGGATTTCCGCAGATACGTAGAAAAACTCGGCAGAGATATCGTATGGGTCAGCGCAATAACGGGCGAGGGACTTGACACCCTTGTTAAAACTGCAGCAAAAGCTCTTGAAAAGCTCCCGCCGCTTACCGTCTACGAGGCAGATGAAATTCCGGAAGATGAAATTCTCACTCACGAAGAAATTATGCAGACTACCGTCCGCCGTGAAAATGATAAATACGTCGTCGAAGGACAATGGCTTTTCAATTTTATGGATAGGATTAACTTTAACGATTACGAGTCGCTTAATTTCTTCCAGCGCGTGCTTTCCAAGAACGGAGTGTTCGATAAACTGCGCGAGGCGGGAATTGAAGAGGGAGACACGGTTAACATATACGATTTCGAGTTCGATTTTGTGTATTGATTGTAGTACATAGCATAATAAAGGAGTAAACGAGATATGAAGTACAACTATTTTGGCGCAATGCTTGATATGTCAAGAAATGCGGTAATGAAGGTCGAACAGGTTAAAAAGTACATAGACTGCCTGTCAAAAATGGGATATAATATGCTTCAATTATATACCGAGGATACCTACGAGCTTGACGGAGAGCCTTACTTCGGTTATCTTAGAGGAAGATATACCGCAAAGGAAATAAGAGAACTTGATGCCTATGCCAAGGAAAAGGGAATAGAATTGATACCCTGTGTTCAGACTTTAGGCCACATGACAGCCTTAGTTCGCCATTCTACCTATCAGCCCTTTGTCGATACCGATGATATTCTCCTTGTAGGAGACGAGCGTACTTATACCTTGATTGATAAAATTTTCGCCTTCTTGAAGGATAACTTCACTACAAGAAAGGTTAATATCGGTTTTGATGAAGCTCATATGGTTGGACTCGGAAAATATCTTGACAAGCACGGATATGAAAACAGATTTGATATTCTTATAAAACACCTGAGAAAAGTTGTTGAAATTGCGAATAAATACGGATTTAAATGCCACATGTGGAGCGATATGTTTTTCCGTCTCGCTTTCAAGGAAAATTACGATAACGATTCACCCGATGAGTCAAAGCATTTTCCGACCTGCGTTCCCGATACAGCAGGAGACGGCTATTACGTCGACAGAGTTATTGATTTTTCGAAGGAACTTCTGGATGCTGTTCCGAAAGAAATTGAACTTACTTACTGGGACTATTACAACGTAGAGAAAAAAGTTTATGATGCAATGTTCGAATCCCATAAAAAATTCAATAGAGAACTATGGTTTGCGGGCGGAACTTGGACTTCACGCGGATTTGCGCCGTTTAACAGATATGCTCTCAAAGCATCGAAGATAGCGATGCAGTCCGTAATTGAGAGGGGATGCAAAAACGTGCTCATCTGCGCATGGGGAGACGGCGGCAAGGAATGTTCATATTTTACAGTTCTTCCTGTGCTTTATGCGATAAGACAGTTCGCTGACGGAAACTTCGATGAAGAAAAAATTGCCAAAGGCTTTAAAGAGCTCTTCGGTATGGATTACAATGACTTCAAATCGATGGAATTAGCCAATGGAGAGAAGATATATCTGGGCAGAAACGGTGATGAAAATCCGCAAAACCCTTGCAAATCTCTCCTCTACAACGACCCTTTTTTAAGTCTTATGGATAAAGTTGTGGAAGAAGAGTTTGATATTCCTTACTCAAAATATGCTTCTCACTTTAAAAAACTTGCAGAGGAAAGCGGAGAATATCAGTATCTTTATAATTTCTATTACACTCTGTGTGATTTACTTTCGGTTAAGGCAACCCTCGGTGTAAGGGGAAGAAAATTATACAGATCGAATGATAAAGAAGGACTTGCGGAAATTATAAAAGATTACGATAAAACAATACAACTTCTTGAAAAATTCTATCAGTCATTCAAAACCTTATGGCATACGGAGAATAAGCCCAACGGATTTGAAGTACACGAAATAAGACTCGGCGGCCTCTCGCTTAGATTAAGGTCTTGCAAGGAAAAAATACAGGATTTTATTGACGGCAAAATTGATGTCATCGAGGAATTGGACGAGGAAATTCTCTCCGAAAACCCCGCTTCTCATTTTCACTGTATTAAATATCAACATCTTGCCTCATTCGGGCTTTTAACCGATTGATGAATAAAAAACAGGGATTTCAGCTTAGTGCTGAAATCCCTGTTTTACTTTATAAACAGATCTTACCCCTTTTGATTACTGATAAAGAAAATGTATTCGTCGGGGGAGTAAGTGCCGTCTATTATAAATTGGAAAACCCTGTCCCTCGGAATGATTGTATCCGGGTGCTTTCCAAAGCGGCGGATACCCATCCTGAACGGCTCGTCCTTCTCCATATTAAAGTCTGAACGGTTGAATTTTAACGTGTAAATTGCGGTGTCGCCGTCACGATTGAAATCAACCTTCAAGTCCTTTCTGCGTTTTTCAAGCTTCTCGCCGTAGAATGAAATTGCGGTGTTCGTCTTTAATTCAAGCCCGCCGTCTTTAAGAGTGAAGTTTGCAAGCGGGATAAACAGATTGAATTCCGGACGGAATACGAGATAATCGTCCTCGCAGTCGCGCAATTTAATTTTAATTGTGATTTCGCCGTCTTTTTCCGAGGCTGAAAGCGTTGTAAGCTCGGGATTTTCATAAAATCCCCGTTCTGTTGCATTCTCAATTTCTTCCTCTTCCAAGTAATAAGCAGACTGTCCTTCTTCCTTTGCGTAGTAGAAATCGAGAGGTATTTCACCCTTGGAAATTCTGTCC
>JAZUPQ010000141.1:0-3370 GCA_045605265.1 Eubacteriales bacterium
AACGTATGCTCCCCCAAGGACGTTCCCGTATTTGCAGGCGAGGAGGGTATTTGCTCCGGTTGCGGATTTGCTACGCTTTCTATCAGCTATTACAATATCGGCAAGAAAACCGGTGAAATGGCAGCAAAAATCCTTCTCGGCAAGGCTGATATATCAACGATGGAAATAGAATACGACGCAAATCCTGTAAAGAAATTCAATGAAAAAATCTGCAAAGAGCTTGGTATTGATACAGATGCTCTTATAGAAGCAGGCTACACCGCCATCGTTACAGAGGAATAAAAATGGATTTTATCAACGCGCTTCCCTTTTCCATAGCGCAGGGCTTAATATGGGGCGTTATGGCAATCGGTCTTTACATTACTTACAAAATACTTGATATAGCCGACCTTACGGTAGACGGCTCGCTCTGCACGGGCGCTGTAATTTTCGCAGTTACCTATGGAGCGGACGTCAACATCTGGATTTGCCTTTTGCTCTCTCTTCTGGTTGGCGGACTGGCGGGACTTCTTACGGGGGTTTTGCATACCGTTTTCGGTATTCAGCCCATTCTTGCGGGAATACTTACACAGTTGATTTTGTGGAGCGTGAACCTTACCATTCTCGGTAAGGCAAATAAGCCCGTAACCGGCTCGCCAATCATCAGTATGGCTAATATCGGTCTCACTATACTAATCGGCGCGATTTTCTGCGCTCTAATAATCGCTCTTCTTTACTTCTTTTTCGGCACGGAGCTCGGATGCTCCATAAGAGCGACCGGAAATAACGAGAGAATGAGCCGCGCGCAAGGAATCAACGTCAACGTTAATAAGGTTCTCGGACTTATGATTTCTAACGGCCTTGTAGCTCTTTCGGGCGCGCTATTAGCGCAGTATCAGGGCAACGCGGATATCAAAATGGGAACGGGAGCCATAGTTATAGGTCTTGCATCTATCGTTATCGGCACTACAATCGTATCTAAAATTTCATCGAATTTCGCTCTTCAGCTCTTTGGAACGGTGCTCGGCGCGGTGATTTATTACACCATTTATCAGTTCGTAATCAATCTCGGCCTTGACGCCAACCTTCTTAAGATGCTCTCAGCTGTTATAGTAGCTATTTTCCTTGCAGTTCCCTATTGCAAGAGCACGTATTTTTCCAAAAAGAAAAAGGTTAAAAAGGGGGACTGACAAATGCTTGAAATAAAAAATATTACCAAAGTTTTTAACGCCGGCACAGTCAATGAAAAGGTTGCGTTAAACGGGCTCAATCTCACCTTGAACGACGGCGACTTTGTAACTGTGATTGGCGGAAATGGCGCAGGAAAAAGCACTATGCTCAACGCTATTGCAGGCGCGTGGAAGCTCGACTCGGGCAGTATTGTCATTGACGGAGTCGATATCACCTCTATGCCGGAGCATAAAAGAGCTAAATTTTTGGGCAGAGTCTTTCAAGACCCGATGATGGGTACGGCGGCGGGAATGCAGATTGACGAAAATCTTGCCCTCGCCAAGCGCCGCGGAAAGCGCCGCGGACTCACCTGGGGCGTTACCAAGGCGGAGCGGGAGGAGTATAAGGAGATGCTTTCCGTGCTCGGACTCGGACTCGAAAACAGACTCACCACGAAGGTAGGGCTTTTGTCCGGCGGACAAAGACAGGCAATTACGCTTCTTATGGCTTCTATGAACAGTCCAAAGCTCCTGCTTCTTGACGAGCATACCGCAGCTCTTGACCCCAAAACCGCCGCAACAGTCCTTGAAATAACCGACAAAATCGTAAAGGAAAACAAGCTGACCACCCTTATGATAACTCACAATATGCGAGACGCCATCAATCACGGTAACCGCCTTATTATGATGAACGAGGGTAAGGTGGTAGTAGATATTTCGGGCGAAGAAAAGAAAAACCTCACTATTGAGGACCTCTTAAAGCTCTTCACCGAGGCGAGCGGCAGCGAATTTACAAGCGACAAGGGCATTTTATCCAAATAATTTTAGTGGCTCACCCCTATTTTCCAGGCAGTGAGCCATTTTTTTAGAAATTTTGGTATTGACATTCTGTAATTTATATGTTATAATCTTCTAGTGGTTCGGGCATTTGGTCCGACACCCCTTGCCGACGGAGTCGGCCTTAATGACCATAAGGAGGTGTATTTCAGATGGAAAAGAAAATTTGTTCTTACGAAACTCTCTTCGCTGTAAGAGGCAATCTCGCAGAAGATGATTGCAAGGCTCTCGTTGAGAAGTTTGTATCTCTCATTAAGGAAAACGCAACTGACGTTGAAGTTAATGAGTGGGGTAAACGCAGATTCGCATATCCTATTAACTACGTTACAGAAGGATATTACGTACTCGTTAACTATAAGAGCGAACCGGTTTTCCCGCTTGAGCTTGAGCGTGTATTCGGAATCACAGAGGGTGTTCTCCGTTACATGACTACTACCAAGTGCGAGAAGACTGCAAAGGCTGCAAAGGCTACAAAGGTTGCAGAAGAATCCACTGATGCTGTTGAAGCAACAGAGGAATAATTAATTTCAGGAGGCGAAGCATTATGGCAAGTTTCAATAAAGTAATTCTTGTAGGAAATATGACAGCAGACCCAGAGTTGAAGCAAACACCCAGCGGTGTTTCGGTTTGCAGTTTTTCTATTGCCGTTAACCGTCGTTTCGCTAGATCAGAACAGGGACAGTCAAACGTTGATTTTATTAATATAGTTGCTTGGCGTCAGCAGGCTGAATTCGTTAGCCGCTACTTCAAAAAAGGCAACCCAATCCTCGTTTGCGGACAACTCCAAACAAGAAATTGGCAGGATAACAACGGACAAAAAAGAACTACGACAGAGGTCGTAGCAGACGAGGTTACCTTCGTAGCCCCGGCAAACCAAAATGACTCTGCTTCTATGATGCCACAAAATCAGGGATATACACCTGACGCATACGGCGCTCCTTCCTTTAACAGCGCGCCCGTGGCAAGTTTTGAGGAAATTCCTAACGACGGCGACCTTCCTTTCTAATTTGATTTTTGAAGGAAGCAATCCGTTTCTCAAATTCGCCTGTTAGACTCACAGCAGGTTGAATATATCGAAATACGTGAGTCGGAAAGGTTTATGGACTATTCTAATGGATAGAAACGATACACAACGCCCATTCCGCCCCGTACACAGAAGAAAGAAAGTTTGCATCTTCTGTCAGGACAAGGTAGACGGAATTGATTACAAGGATGTTGCAAAGCTCAGAAAGTTTATTTCAGAGAGAGCAAAAATCCTCCCCAGACGTGTTTCCGGCACGTGCGCCCTTCACCAAAGACAACTCACTGTTGCAATCAAGAGAGCACGTCAGATGGCACTTCTCCCCTACATTTCAAACTAAAATATTAATTTGAAAATATTAAAG
>JAZUPQ010000142.1:0-9434 GCA_045605265.1 Eubacteriales bacterium
AGAGAGTTCGTTACACACAAGTCACCACAGAACGAAAAAAAGCACCCATTAGGGTGCTTCGTTCTGTGGTGACTCGTGGGAGAATCGAACTCCCGTTTCAGCCTTGAGAGGGCCGTGTCTTAGCCGCTTGACCAACGAGCCGTATTTGAACCGCTTAGATATTTTATCACATTGTTTCTGTTTTGTCAATACATATTTTGAATTTTTGCCGTTATTTTTGTAAATCGTCGAAAAAGAGAAAACAGCCAAAGAAAAATTCGGGCTCGACTCGCTGAAACTCGCGTTTTTTTTATAGAAAACGGTTGACATCGCAGGGCTTGGATGTTATAATCAAGAAAAACCTAATGATTTTTTTGAGGTGTGCGCTATGAATTATAATACACATAATTACAGCTTCCGCAACAGAGACTTTCTCAATTATCGCAGACTCAGCCCGACGGGCAACTGCGACCGACTTCCCAAATGCCGTATTGACGGTGATTTTGAAATCGTCGTAGTCTGCGGAGAGAGCCGCCTGGTAGATTATTTTTCGGGCGATTTTACAAAATTTCTTTCAAAATGCTTTGAGCTGTTTCTCCGCGTAAGAGTCAGCAAGAATTTTGACGAGGAAATGAAAAGCCCCGCTAAAAAAATCATCCTCACCGACGAGGAAACCTCGGGCAAGAGGGTGAATAAATCCGAGATGGCAGGCTCATTTAACATAGAGGTCGCGAGCGATTACATAGTCGTAATCGGCAAGAGCCAGCGCGGTACAGCCCAGGGCGTGTATTATATTGAGGATAAAATGCGCCTTTACGGCGAGGCTATGGTCGCTCTGGAAAGGGAAGAGCACGCGCCTCTTTTTTCTCCCCGTATGACTCACTCGGGAACCGAGCTTGACACCTTCCCGGATAACTTTATGGAGGCCTGCGCCCACGCGGGAATTGACGCCTTGATAGTATACGCGGGCCACCCCGATACCAATCTCCACGGCTTTCCGGACCCCGATGCGATGTGGCGTGATTCCTGCCGAGGCTATTGCGACTACAACAACCTGATTTGGAGAGCCGAGGGCTACGGCCTCGACGTCTATATTTACAGCCACCTGCTCTGTGATTTCTACCCGACCGACGAGGGCGCGGAGGAGTATTACGAAAAGGATTTCGGCACGCTGTTCAGAAAATGCCCCGGCATTAAAGGAATTATCTTCGTTGGCGAAACCTTTGAATTTCCCTCAAAGGACGAAAATACCACGGGCGCCCGTTGCAGATTCAGAAAGCCCGGAGATAAAAGACGCTCGCCGGGTTGGTGGCCGTGCTACGACTACCCGCTTCTTGTGGAAAGAGTCAAGAAAACAATCACTAAATATAACCCCGACGTCGATATAGTATTCTGGAGCTATAACTGGGGACACGCCCCAAAGGACAAGCGACTCGCTCTTATGGAAAATCTGCCGAAGGACATCTCCTATCTCGTAACCTTCGATATGTGGGAGTGGTTCACCGATGAGGCGACGGGCGAGAAATACAAAATTGCCGATTACTCAATTTCCTTCCCGGGACCGTCTCAGGTCTTTATCGACGAGGCAGAGAAGGCGAAGGAGCTCGGACTCCGCTTTTACGCTATGGCGAATACGGGCGGCAGAACCTGGGACAACGGCGTATCGCCCTATCTCCCCGTGCCGCAGCAGTGGGCAAAGAGATACGCAGGGCTTCGTGAGAGCAGTCAGAAATACGGGCTCTGCGGACTTATGGAAAACCATCACTTCGGCTGGCTTCCGTCATTTCTCTCAATGTTTGCAAAGAACGCATTTATGACCAATACAATCTCCGACGGAGAGTGCTTAGAGCAAATAGCGGTCCGCGACTACGGAAAGGAAGCGGACAAGGCCCTCGCCGCTTGGAAACTTTTCAGCGACGGAATTTCTCAGGTAATCGCTTCGGACGTGGACCAATACGGCCCTTACCGTTGCGGCCCCACTTATCCCTTGCTCTTTGACCAAAAGGCAGAGGAGCTTGAAATTCCTTACGTTCCGTGGGCTTGGCATCAGGGCGGCGGAATTTGGATGCCGATTTATCCGATGAACATTTACGATAACCCCAAGTATACTCTTATGATACTCTCGCACATGGCGGCAGTTACCGAGAAATTCGGCGAGGGCTGTAAGCTTCTTGAGGAGGCGGTTAAAAATCTTAACGCTCAAAGCGGCAGCGAGGTTTCAAGACAGTTCGCCCTCGCAAGATTTATTTATTGCTCCTACCTCACAGCAGGAAACGTCGTAAGGTGGACTATCGCAAAGCAGCTTTTGATGTCCGCAAAGAACGGAGAAAATAAAGAGTGCCCAAAAGAATTTTACCAAATTATAGGTATGGAAAACCCGAGCGTTGAAGCCCTTAAAGAATATATGTTCAAGGTTGCAGAAATTGAGAATAAAAACATCGACCTCGCTCTCAAATCCTGGGAGGAGGACAGCAGCATAGGCTTTGAGGCATCTATGGAATACGCGTTCAGTATCGACTTTGTGAATTGGAAAAAGAAAGAAATCAAGAATTCTCTTGATAGACTAAATAAGTATCTCGAAAATTAAAAAGACACCCTCTATGTGAACAAAAGTTGTCATATAGAGGGTGTCTTATGCTTTTTATTGAATGTTTGAAGCTTCCTTCATTCTGATGATTGCCCTTACCGGCGATAGTTCTTCTTCAAGCGAGAAGGGCATCGGAGCGCCGTCCAAGAGATGCTCGCAGAGCATTTTGAAAAACGGCTTCGGAGAGTTTTCTATAACGAATTCGCCCTCGTCTCCGTTCTCTGTAAAGAGCCTCGTCCTCTGACCGCCGTCGGTGATTTCCGCCATACCGCAAGTGCCGAAGACGCGTATTGATTCATTTCCCCAGGTCTTAAAGCCCTTTGGCCTGAAATAGTTTAGGCACATAGAAGCCACGCCGCCGTTGCTGAGTGTCATAATAATGCTTGAAGCGGTCGCAAAGTCCGCCTCTTTTTTCTCCTCGGGAGCGCCGAAGCTCGTCTCAAAGGTCTTAACCTCTTTGATTTTAACACCGCAGCAATGCTCGATAAATCTCGCCGCGTGGATACCAACCTGTCTTGTGAGACCGCCGTCAATCTCAATATCCGAGGGGCGCGATTGGAAATATTGGGGGTAGGATTTTTGAACGTAAATCTGAGCCACCTCGCCGATTTTTCCGCTCTCTACGATTTTTTTGAGAGTGGCGTAAGGCTCGGTAAACGATGAGTCGGCAATATCGTGGAACTCGCCCTTAGATGTTTTCGCCGCCTCTAAAATTCTGTCAAGCTCCGCCTCGGAAAAGGCGCAGGGCTTCTCGGCGTAAACCGACACATCGCTTTTCAAAACCTTAATCGCGTCCTCGACCTGCTCGTGTCTTATCGGGGAGCAGAGACAGATTAAGTCAAGCTCGCAGCCCGCGAGCATATCGTCAAGGGTGTCAAATATTTTGAGACGGCCCATCTTATACGCCTCAAATCTGTCGAGATTGTCAGGAGTCACCTTAGCCGAGGCGACGAATTCGACTCGGTCGTATCCTTCGAGAAAATCCCAAATCTGATGTCCGTTCTGACCGTAAATACCAACTTTAAGTTTTTTCATAAAAATCTCCCGAAAAAGTAGCTTTATGAGGATAGTATACAACAAAAAATCAAAATTGTCAAGCCTATGTATTGAATTATTCAAAAAAAGTAACTAAAAAGTTAATTTTTCTGTTGACACACGGGAATTTATATGTTAAAATAACACATAACCAAAACCGATACGGAGTAATTTATAAGTTATGAAGAAATCCGAGATAACCAGACAAAAAATACTCCTTTCTTCTGAGAACGAGTTCGCGGAGAAGGGCTTTTTCGGGGCGAGAGTAGACGAGATTGCCGAAAATGCAGGGGTAAATAAGAGAATGATTTACGAGCATTTCGGAAACAAAGAGGAGCTTTACAAGACCGTCTTGTTCGGAGTATATAAAAGGCTCGCCGAGTACGAGGAGACATATTACGGCACCGAGCTTACTCCCGACGAGGCAATCAAAAATATAGTCTACGGCAGCTTTGGATTTTTAAAGACAAATCCGCATTTCGTGCGTATTTTGATGTGGGAAAACCTGAACAACGGCAAATTTCTTGAAGGAGTAGAAATCGCCAGGGTTAAAGCTCCGCTGATAAACTATATCAAAAAGCAGATTAAAAACGGACAGGAGAGCGGAATTTTCAGAGCCGACCTTGACACCGAACAGGTTATAGTATCAATTTTAAACTTCGAGTTTTCTTATTTCTCAAATATTTACACACTCTCTCAGGTGCTTGACAAAAATCTGACCGACGACGCTGAAATCGAGAAAAGAGCAGAATTTTTATCTGAGCTTCTGCTCGACTACCTTTCAAAAAAATAAAAGAGGAAGAATATATGACGAGAGAAGAACTTAAAAGGCTCGTAGGAGCGGAGATAGATAAAAACGCCGAAAAAATTATAGGCTACGGCGAGGAAATACTTAAAAATCCCGAGCTTGGCTTCAAGGAAGAAAGAACGGCGGACCTTGTAAAAAAGGTATTCCTTGAACATAATCTCGACTGTCAGTCCGGGCTTGCAATAACGGGCGTAAAGGGAAGAATGAAGGGAAAGAAGAGTCAGCTTACCGTAGCGGTAATGGGTGAGCTTGATGCGGTGATATGCAAGACGAGTCCCTTGGCGGACAAGGTCAGCGGAGCTTCTCACTCCTGCGGTCACAACGCGCAGATTGCAGCAATGCTCGGCGCGCTTATCGGCCTTTCCAATTACAGAGAGGAGCTGTCGGGCGACGTTTGCTTTTTTGCCACTCCGGCAGAGGAATTCGTCGAGCTGGAATACAGAAATATGCTTAAAGAGCAGGGAAAGCTCGAATTTCTCGGCGGAAAGCAGGAGCTCATACGAATAGGCGCGTTTGACGACGTGGATATGGCGATGATGATTCACGCCGAGGGCTCGGTAAAGGAGAGAAGCGCACTTATAGACGGTTCGAGTCTCGGCTTCGTAGCAAAGACGGTGGAATTTAAGGGCAAGGCGGCTCACGCAGGCGGAGCTCCCCACGAGGGCATCAACGCTCTCAACGCCGCGATGGCTTCGCTTATGTGTATCCACGCGCAGAGAGAGACCTTCAAGGACGAGGATAAAATCCGCGTGCATCCGATTATCACAAACGGCGGCGAGCTTGTGAACGTCGTTCCCTCAAACGTGACTATGGAGACCTATGTAAGAGGCGCGAATTTCGAGGCGATAAACGACGCCTCGGAGAAGGTGGACAGAGCGATAAAGGGAGCTTCTTATGCAATCGGAGCAGAGGCTGAAATCGAGAATATAAAAGGCTATCTACCGCTTCATCAGGACAGGGAAATGAGCCGCCTCTTTGAAGAAAACTGCAAGGAATTTATTAAGGAAGAAAATATTTATCACGGAATTAATATGACCGGCTCGTCGGACGTCGGGGATTTAAGTCATATAATTCCCACTATCCAGCCCACCCTCGGCGGCTACGAGGGCTCGCTTCACAGCAAGGAATTTTGCATTTGCGACAAGGAGATGGCCTACTTAATTCCTGCCAAAATTATGGCTTATACCGTTATAGATATTTTGTTTGACAACGCCGCGAAAGGTAAGGAAATTAAGGCAAAATTCAAACAAAAGTTTACAAAAGAAGAATATTGCAAAATGTAAATGCATAAAATTAGGAGGAAAAAATATGTGGACAGAAGAAAAACTTGACAAAATGTTGACCACTCCGAGCCCTGCTCTCGTCGAGGATATTGCCAAGATAAAGGGCGATATTATGGTGCTTGGCGCAGGTGGAAAAATGGGCCCTACTCTCTGCGTCCTTGCGAAGAACGCTATTCGCGAGGCCGGTATTGAGAAGAGGGTAATCGCCGTTTCGAGATTCAGTGATGAATTTGCCGTAAAGCTGCTTCGAGATAACGGCGTTGAAACAATCAGCTGCGACCTTCTCGATAACGAGAGTCTTGAAAAGCTGCCCGAGGTAGAGAACGTAATTTTTATGGCAGGCAGAAAATTCGGCACGGACGGACAGGAATATCTCACCTGGGCTATGAACTCAACGCTCCCTGCGTTCGTGGCTTACAAGTTCAGAAAGTCAAACATCGTGGTTTTCTCATCGGGAAATATATACCCAATCGTGCCTCTTTCAAGCGGCGGCTGCACGGAGGATGACAAGGTCGCTCCCGTAGGCGAGTACGCTATGAGCTGTCTGGCAAGAGAGAGAGCCTTTGAATACGCGGCTAACAAATACGGCACTAACGTATTTATTTACAGACTTAACTTCGCGGTTGATTTGAGATACGGCGTAATCTTCGACGTAGCGAAGAAGATTATGGACGGCACTCCAATCTCGCTCTCCACCCCTTGCTTCAACTTCATATGGCAGGGAAGTGCAAATGAAATTGCAATAAGAGGACTTCTCAAAGCTGCGAGCCCCGCTTGTAAGATGAACGTAACCGGCCCCGAGACCGTATCTATTAAAAAGACCGCCTTGAAGCTGGAAAAATACCTCGGCAAAAAGGCTGTTTTTGAAAACGAGGAGGGAACAAACGCCTACCTCAACAACGCAGGCAGAGCCATTGAAGCGTTCGGATATCCGCAGGTGAACGCGGAGACGCTTATCAGATGGCAGGCCGAGTACATACTTGACGGCGGCAGAACCGTAGATAAACCCACTCACTTTGAAGAAAGAAAAGGAAGTTACTGATTATGACAAGACACGAATTAGCGCTTGAAAAGTTACACGGGGGCACGGTAATTCCTGCAAACCCCTTGGCTCTTGACGAGAACCGCGCCTTTGATGAGAAAAGGCAGAGGGCGATTTGCCGTTATTATCTGGACTGCGGAGTAGGCGGACTTGCGGTAGCGGTGCATACCACTCAATTTGAAATCAGAGAGCCTCGGTACAACCTCTTTGAAACCGTGTTGAAGGTGGCAAAGGAAGAGGCACGCGCCTACGAAGAAAAAACCGGAAAGGTTATCGTTATGGTTGCCGGAGCCTGCGGAAAAACCGAGCAGGCGGTAAAAGAGGCGGAAATTGCAAAGGCTATGGGATACGATGCAGTGCTTTTGAGCCCGGGCGGACTTAACGATATGAGCGAGGAGTATATGCTCGAAAGAACCAAGGCGGTAGCAAAGGTTATGCCCGTAATCGGCTTCTATCTTCAAACGGCGGTCGGCGGACGCCACTTCACCTTTGATTATTGGAAGAAGCTCTGCGAGATTGACAACGTCGTGGCAATCAAGGCGGCTCCATTCAACCGCTACTACACCCTGGACGTCGTAAGAGCCGCCGCCCTCTCATCGAGAAGCGACGAAATAGCCCTTTACACAGGCAACGACGACAGTATTGTATTCGACCTCATTTCAGACTATAAATTCAAGGCGGACGGAAGGGTTTACGAAAAGAGATTCGTAGGCGGACTTCTCGGTCACTGGTCGGTATGGACGAAAACCGCAGTCGAGCTTTTTGAAAAGCTCAAAGCCCTTCACGGAAAGAAGGAAATCCCTGCGGAGATTCTCACCCTCGCCAACGCCGTAACCGACACGAACGCGGTATTCTTCGACGCGGCAAACAACTTCAAGGGATGTATCGCGGGACTTCACGAGGTACTTCGCAGACAGGGACTCTTCAAGGGAATTTGGTGTCTCAACCCCGAGGAGACTCTCTCGGAGGGACAGAGCGAGGAAATTGACAGAATGTACGCTATGTATCCCGAGCTTTCGGACGATGATTTTATCAAAGCCAACCTTGAAAGATGGCTTGCTGATTAAGGAGAAAAACTATGTTTAATTTCAAATTAAGGAGAAAAACTATGTTTAATTTCAAAAAGAAGAAAAAAACCGTTGAAAATCCAATAAAAATAGGTATTGTCGGCACAGGAAACATCGGAGTCTCGCACATCAAGAAGATAAACAATATCGAGGGCTTTGAGCTCGCCTGCCTTTGCGACCTTAACGAAAATGCGGTGAAGCCCTTGGCAGAGGAAAACGGCGTTCCCTACTTCCTCAACTACAAGGAAATTCCCGAGAAGGTTAAGCTTGACGCGGTAATTCTCAACCTTCCTCACTTCCTTCACTGCGAGGCATCGGTTTTCTTTCTTGACGCAGGAGTTAACGTATTCGTTGAAAAGCCAATGGCAAACACCGTCGCGGAGTGTGAAATGATGCTCGAAGCGGAAAAAAGAAGCGGAAAGAGACTTGCCGTAGGCCACATTCAGCGTTACTACGAGTCAAATATGCTCATTCACGACCTCATCGCAGGCGGAACGCTCGGCAAATTCTGTATGAGCACCGAGCAGCGCTCTACCGGATATTTTGCCTCTGGGAGACCCAAGTGGTTTCTCGATAAGGAGAAGGCCGGCGGCGGAATCGTAATGAATTTCGGCGTTCACGCCCTTGACAAGCACTGTTACATAACGGGTGAAAAAATTGTAAACGCAGTTTCCAAGTACGGCAACCTCGTTGAAGGCTACAACATTGAGGGACACGCGCAATTCATCGGCGAATTTGAGAGCGGCGCAACGATGTCGGTAACTCTTTCTTCCTACAATTCGGTAATTTACGACGATGTTTACTACTGCACCGAGGGCTCGGTGAGATGCGTGAATAACGGCACTCTCGTAATCAAGAAAAAGGGCGAAAAGGACAGAATTGTTAAAATCAAGGACAAGGGAAGAGCCCTTGAAAGAGAGCTTCGCGACTATCTTTCATTCCTTAAAGGAGAAGAAAACAATATCCCCGACGGAATTTACAGCAAGGATATTATAGAAGCGATAGAAAAAATCTTTTCAAATCAATTTTAATACGGCGTATTCATTAAAAAAACTCCTCTTTTTAGAGGAGTTCTTCATTTTAGAGATTTATTTCAGCTTCGTTCTGATATATTCGCCCACCCTGCACATAAATTTTGCGCAGGCAGGATACAGCTCTACGGGGAAGGGCGGATTAAATTCGCGCGCCTCAAAGGTGACGTCGCCCGAGTAGCCGACTTCCTTTAATGCCTGCCAGATAGGAGCGTAATCAATCTTTGCAAGATAGGGCAGAGTGTGCAGGTCGTTATGTAAATCCACGTCGTGAATATGCAGAGCGCAAATTTTCTCTTTAAGGGTTTTAACCATCTCTACCGCAGAGGTGGAGAGACCGCGCATCTGTGCATGACCTATGTCAAGACAAGCGCAGAAAACGTCGCTCGGCAAAAGCTCAAGATGGGCGAGAAAATTATCGTGATGAGAGCAGGAGGTTTGCTTCGCCTCGTCCTTTTCGCAGTCCCAGTCCCACATATTCTCAACGCCGATTTTCACATTAGCCTTTCTTGCATAGGGCTCTAATTGTCTATAAAAGTTTGCATTTTCCTCGGGTGAGTAACCGCAACAGGGGTGAATTACGCACACCTTCGCTCCGAGAA
>JAZUPQ010000143.1:0-2823 GCA_045605265.1 Eubacteriales bacterium
TCTTCCTAAGACCGCTTGGCCTCCGACTTGAGAACCCTTGGATGGCTTATAAGTGCTCGCGCAATTGCCACTCGCTGTTGCTGACCGCCCGAAAGAGTACTTACGCTCTTATTTTCAAACCCCGAAAGTGCTACCATTTTCAACATCTCGGTAACCTTTTTTTCAATTTCATCTTCTTTGTGTTTTTTAAGTCTCAATGGAAACGCAATGTTTTCGTATACATTAAGGTGAGGGAATAGTGCGTATTTTTGAAACACGGTGTTCACCTGTCTTTTGTATGCAGGCACATCGCTTATTTCTACGCCGTCAAAATACAGCTGACCGTCATCAGCATTTTCAAACCCGCCGATAATGCGGAGGGTAGTGGTTTTACCACATCCGGATGGTCCCAGGAGGGTAATAAATTCACCGTCCTTGATATAAAGGTTCATATTATTAATAACCTTTTCTCCATCATAGGATTTTGAAATTCCTTTCAACTCAATGAGTTTGGCCATTTTTAAAAATCTCAAGTCCTTTCATTCGGTATAGAATACCTATAATAAATCGCAGAGTCGAATTGTCTCGAAATATACGATGATTGAATTATAGCAAAAAGTGTGCTGATTTGCAATAGTTTTTTTAAAAAAATTCTTGATTTAAACGGAATTAAACGTTTTTAACTAGGATTTTTCCAAGAATAAAACATAAATAACTCGTGAAAACTCTAAAAAACTCTATAAAACTGTGTTTTTCTCGTTTTTCAATCTTTTGAGTCTTTGCGATATAAATTTTAACAAATTTATGATTAAAACAGCAAAAAGAAGGTAGCCGGTCCCTATTTTTAAAATCAAATACAAAGAAAAGAAGCAGAGAATAGCAGAAAACGAAAATGAGAGGGTATCAAGAAAAAATTGCGAAGTGTGATAACTTTTCAAAAGAAGCGACAAAATACAGGAAAGAAATTTGTATCCATCATATTTTTCTATCGGCATTAAATTGGACGCCATAGTAAGAATATTAACCGTAGCGAACTCCAGGAAGAACTCTCCGTAAAATGAAGAAATCGCGAAAAAGAAAACGGAGGAAATTAAGTTAGCCAACGGCCCTGCGATTATGATGATCATTTCCTGCTTGTAAGACATGTTCCCTTTTGCATAAATTCGAAATCCGTCAAGACTGCCGCGCGGCATTGCAAACTTCATTTTGCATATGTAAACCATAGCGAATATATGACCGAGTTCGTGAATTACCGCAGCAATTATCGTCATCATAGCAATGCGGTATTCGTCAAAGCTAAAAATAAAAAGCACTACAAAAGTTATTGACAAAAGTCCTTCGAGCTTTAAAAAAATTTTCAAAACAGAACAACGCTCCTTTGTTTTTAAAAAATAGACACTTGTTTTTGAAACTTGACAAACACTTTTTTTGGTGATATAATTACAATCGAGAAATTATGTGGAGGTTTATATGGCAACTAAAACCAATACGAAATCATCCTATGGAGACCAAAGTATTAAAAGCCTGAAAGGTGCGGATAGAGTCAGAAAACGTCCTGCGGTTATTTTCGGGTCTGATGATCTTATCGGATGCCAACATTCATTCATAGAAATTCTCGCAAACTCAGTTGACGAAGCGCGCGAGGGTTATGGAGATAAAATAATTGTCAAAAGGTTTATTGACCATTCAATTGAAGTAGAAGACTTTGGACGCGGAGTTCCCCTTGGATATAACGAAAAAGAAAAACGTTGGAACTGGGAACTTGTATTCTGCGAACTTTATGCAGGCGGCAAATACGACAATAACGATAATAATTCAGCTTATGAATTTTCTCTCGGACTCAACGGTCTTGGCGCAACAGCAACGCAGTATTCCTCGGAATATATGACAGTCAAGTCATACAACGGAAAGACTATTTCTGAAATGAATTTCAAATCAGGCAACCCTAAGGGAGAACTTGCCGTTACCGAAATTGAGCCTAAAACTTCGCTTAAAAAGCGGGGAACTGTAATTAGATGGCGCCCCGACCTTAAAGTTTTTAAAGAAATTGACATCCCCGCCGATTTTTTTGAATCTACATTGCGTAGACAAGCTTTCGTTAATGCGGGCATCAAATTCATTTTTGAAAATGAGACATCGAATGGCAAGTTTGAAAAGCAGGAATTTTACTACGAACACGGGGTGGCCGATTATATTTCGGAAATTACAGATGGTATAACCATAACACAGCCCGTGCTGTGGAGTATGGAAACAAAGGGTAGAGACAGAGAAGATATGCCCGATTATAAGCTCAAAGCGGAAATCACTTTTTGCTTTGCAAAGGTCGGACTTGCTGAATATTATCACAACTCCTCCTTCCTTGAATATGGCGGAGCGCCCGATAAAGCCGTAAAAACCGCATTCGCCTATGCTATTGATAAGTATATTAAAAATCACAATAAGTATACCAAAAACGAGTCCAAAATAGCATTTGCAGATATAGCGGAAAATCTTGCGATTATAGTAAATTCTTCTTCTACGCAAACCTCTTATGAAAACCAAACTAAGAAGGCTATTACAAACGCCTTTATACAAAAGGCTCTTACTGAGTTTATCAAAACGCAACTCGAAATTTATTTAATCGAAAATCAAAGCAGCGCAAATACGATTATTAATCAAGTTTTATTGAATAAACGGGCAAAAGAGTCGGCAGAAAAGGCGAAAATAGATATAAAGAAAAAACTCACAGGTACAATGGATGTCTCAAACAGAGTTGAAAAATTTGTTACTTGTCGTTCAAAGGACCCTGAAATTCGTGAAGTTTACATAGTTGAGGAAGTCGGAGGCCAAGCGGTCTTAGGAAGA
>JAZUPQ010000144.1:0-5756 GCA_045605265.1 Eubacteriales bacterium
TACTTAGGGTGCAGTTTCATCCAGCCATCGTGGAGTGCGGTTCTTATCCGTTCACGTTCCGCCTTGCTTACGTTGTTAGCGTCGGCATCGTAGTTGATATCTAATGCGCGGTTGAGAGAGCCTTTCACCTCTGGATCGTCCAAAAAAATCTCAAATACGGTGTAGATACGGTTGCAAAGCTTAGCATCTTCCATTTCTCCGGCGGTCTGTTTTCGGGTGTAGAAAACATTCATAAATCGCGTTACACCGTCCATTCCATCCTTATTGATGCGTGGCGGTGTGGTCTTTTCGTTAATATACATTACCGTGAGAGCCTCACGATGTATAACGTTGTTAAGTTTTGCGAATCCATAATATACTTTCATTTTCGGTGTGTTTTGGACGTTAGTATTGGACATTTTAAATATCTGTCTATAAGATTAATAGATATCCTCGCAAACGATGTCAGCGGCGATGTCGCAGTCTTCCATACTTGTAAGGAAAAATAGCGAGCAATTCTCCACGTTACAAGTCTTTAACACTAATGGACATTTGTCCATATCTGCACCTTTGCAAAGTGCCTTGATTGCTGCATAATCGCGGCTACGTTGGTCAATTATTGCGGTCTTGTATGTTGGCATAGTTATATTAAAGTTTAGAATGTTTAACAAGATGGCGGAATTTGAATATTCTGCCCCAATGACGATAGCGCAACCTACGTAGATAATGCTGAGGGGCATATAGATTGATATTGCAAGGGAGCGACATTGCAAGGTCAGAGATCTTGACGCAGTGTGTTGTGTCCGTCAATGCAGGGGTGAGAGAGAAGGCGTCCGGCTTGGTCGGCTCAGTGGGCAAACTGAATGCGATACACGAATCGAGGTCATATATCGTCAAATGGCGGTACTTTGAAGCATCGAAGAAGTTATAATTATTATCCATTATAGTAATGTTTTTAATTGTCCAATTTTGCGTTCAATTTACGTCCAATTTGGGCGTTTTGAGGTTTGATAATAGTTGATAATTAGAATGTTAAATTGTCCAATATCAGGCGGCTTTATAACGTTGTTTTGTGCGCTCAATAAGCCAGTCTTTGAACTTTATCCGATGCCGTTCATTATCTCCTTCCTGGTGGTTGTAATCCTCGCAATCGGCGATAAAGCGGAGCCACGATTTCACCAAATTAGGGTACTTGTAACGGCTGCCAATCTTCATCATTTGAAGTTGGAAGATGTTAATAAGCAACGTTGTACAAATAATATTTTCTTTGTCGGGTGTGCCGTCCTCTTTCGTGCCGTAAGAATAGACCACAAGAGGCTTAGAAGGTGTGGATTTGGCGCGCAATTCGGCGATAAGGTTCTGTAATTCGCTATTGATTTCGGTGGTAATGATTTCAAAAGAGCCAGTGATAAAGGGCGTTAAAGATGCGGATTTGAACCAAAGACGGCCTTTTATCGGGCAAAACTTTTCGCGGGTCTCGCGTAGTGCATCTTTCCAGCAATCGAGATTGTAATAATCGGAATCGGACACCGGGACTTCGGCGGCTTGCTTCTTTGCAATATCGCGCAAAGTGTAATAAATCATATCTTTGTAGTGGCTCACTTCGTCAAGATATTGGCAATATTCGGGGTCATCCTCAATATCCTTCGCGATGTATTTGGCAACGTATGCCGATACGCTTTTAGGGGTGGTGACGGCGGATATATCGGTAGAATTTGGATTTGTCCAACGTTCGGCGGCGTCCTTCTTGATTTCGTTGTTGTAGCCCTTACGGTATCGCTCCAATTCAGCGAACTTGTTGCGCATAAATATTTGCTCATATTCCAGACCGCAAACCTCGCGTCCTGCCTTCTTCTCAAATGCCTTTACATCGTCGGCGGTCTGTTGTGCCACGTATGGAGACTGGTCGAGGAACTTCAAAACGGCGTTATCGTCAAAACCGTTTTTGTAAAGGTCTTTCATTCGAGCCGTATAGCGGTCAACGTAATCGAATGGAGTAGTGCAGCCGGGCACCTCGCCACGGTTCAAGAGCCTATTCCATTCTCGGCGTAGGTACTCGGCATCTATATATCTATCTGTAACGAGGTGATAATGGAGATTTCCGTTTTTTTGGAGTTCTTTTTTCCAGATGAAATACTTTACCTTCCAAACCTTCCGAGCGTATGTAAGGAAGGGATTAATGGCAAATTTAGTCAATTCGACGTCGGTGTGAGTTTGTTTTGCAGGAAGGGTGAGAGTGAGGAACGTACAGAGGTGAGTGTCTTTTTTCTTGTCAGGCTTAGCGGCGGCGGCACCGGCGCGGAGTTCGCTATGGCGTTTGGTGGTGCAACCGGCGATGTGTTTTTTTGCGGCTGTCTTGTATGCCGCCTCATAGTGGAATTTACGAGAGAGATAGAGAATGACGTTCACAGCCTTCTTGATAGACTTGACTGCGGATCTCGACATCTGCATATCGTGGAAGGTGTCCACGAAATTTACGGCGGCGGTCTTGCTTGTATCGCTTTGGCCATCTACGATGGCGGTGTAGATGGTAGAGTAGTTAGCGTTGATTTTCACGCAGTCTGCTAATCTAATGTTACTCATTTGTTACAAACTTTAAGTGTTTTTAATACTCAAAGTTTGACGGCACGAAAACAGGGAAAACAGTTTTTTTTTGGAGCAATCAAACTTTTGTTTATCTTTGTCGCTCAAAGACTTAGCATATTCGACTTACGAATTAGGCTATCGTTAATCAGAATGACGCTAGTAAAATTACGGCTTTGAGTTTCATTTTCGGGTGCAAAGATAGACTATTATTTGTAAGATTTGCAAATCTTTTTGAAACATTTTTTTTTGTAAAACACACTTAACATCGTATAAAATGGCTGATACACAATTGAAAAGACGCTTGAAAATGCTCCTGAACGAGAAGCATTTTTCATACGCGGAGTTTGCACGCCGTTGCAACCTCTCCATCTCCTACGTCAACAGCGTAAGGACATCAATTTCCTTCGAGGTACTTTGTGACCTCACGAAACTCTTCCCGGATCTCAACCTTTCGTGGCTCATCACCGGCAACCCGCCAATGCTCCTGACCGCTCAGAGCGAACTCGAATCGGCACAAAAAGAGCTCGCCTACCTTCGAGAGAAAGTCACTATGCAAGAGGACATTATCAACCTTATGAAGCGTGCAGAAAGCGGAGACAAACCACAGGCGTAACAGACGTAGGAATCGCACCCACAGACACAAGGAAAGGACGCAGAGAGCGCGGGAGAAATCCCCCTCTCTCCGCCTTTTTTTTTCCAATGCTGCATAAATTAGGCACTTATGCAGCATAATCGAAGCACAACGGCACGAAAACAGGGAAAGACAGTGATTGTGTTTGGTGCGGTAAAAAAGACCGCGAAATGGAAAAAATTTACACTTGGCGTCCGGCGCGTTACATCGCAGGGCGTAATAACTGCTATGTCGTTTACTCGGTTCTAAATCCTGAATCGGGACGTTTGATATGCCGTCGCATCAAGCTCAACTACATCGCCGACAAACGCACTCGCAAGCAGTACGCAGAGGAGCTTATTAAGAGTATTAATAGCAAATTAGCCTCTGGGTACAATCCACTATGCGACAATACCAATGCAGCGCGAATGATGCTTCTATCAGATGCCATTGCAGAATTTTTGAAGCATAAGCGACGCGAAGAGGAGACACACAACATCTGCAAAGACACCTACACCGACTACTACCAACATCTGACAGCATTTGCAAACCACACCACCGACTGTTATATGTTCAAAGTGAAAGCGTCAGTCATTAACGCCTTCTTGGATTACTTGTACATAGAGCGTCAAGTATCGGCGGTAACTCGCAATCATTATCTACAAACCCTCAAAACCTTCCTGACATACTGTAAGAACCGCGATTACATAACAGAAAATCCGGCAGCAACAATTACGGCGATGCGCACGGCAGCGAAGAAGAGAGAGGCCATTCCGGCGTACGTCCTACAAACCATATTCAATCATCTGAAAGCCACTGACAAACATTATCTACTTGCTTGCTATCTTCTTTACGGCTGTTTCATACGGCCGTCGGAGATGTGCAAATTGCGGCTGTCAGCGGTCAATTTCGCGAAACAGACAATCTACATCGCTGCGTCTATTAGTAAGAATAAGAAGGCGCAGACGGTAACGATACCGAAAAACATTGTGCGCTATATGGTAGATTTGCAAATATATAAAGCTCCAAATGATTACTACTTGATAGGACACGATTTCAAACCGGCGCAGAAGCCTTGCACGGACAAGATATTGAGGCGCAAATGGCTGATGGTACGGCAGGAACTTCGATTGCCCAACAGCTACCAATTTTACAGCCTCAAAGATAGCGGTATTACTCAGATGATTGCGATGCTAAATGTGAGCGAGGTCCGGGACCAAGCGCGGCATCACTCTATCAGCATTACTGATGTTTACACAGACAGAGCCAAAACAGACGGCAACGAGCACATCAAACACCTCGACTTTACACCGTGATTGGCGAGTTTGAGTTGTCGGGCTATTTATAAACCAACAAGGGGCATCCGCGTTTGGCGTACTCACAGCGCATATCCGACTGAAAACAACAACGCCGTGCAAGTGTGTTGCACGGCGTTGTTAGGCGAGGGTTTAAAGAAATGGTATTTTCTTTTTCATTTCCAAAGTAGCTCTCCTTTTATCGTTGATACAATAGCCGATGCCTTGTCGTATTGAACCAGGATGAGCGAATGACGGAGCAACCTTTTTCACTTTAACCATTTTTTTATGATTTTTCAAAGCTTCATACCAACGGTGATGCCCATCATAAATAACAATTTCATAAGAGGTTTTAGGTACAAAAACCTCGATTGGTGCGTTGGCAATTCCAGCTCCATCGCTCATTTCAATAACTTCACCAACAGAGTGAGGAATAATTAAAGATGGTTCAATTTGAAAAACAGAACCATCAGGTTCGCGTTCGATCGATTTTACCAAGTCAATAAAATTCTTTTTGCCATATTTTTTAATACTCATATCGTTAAATAGAATATAATATACAGCAGTCATAATATCATCGTTGGTATAAAATTCTCTATTAGCATAGGACAAAGCCTCTATGCTAATAGGGGGAATGTTCCCCAATCCAAGTATTCGATTTAATAAGTCCATAACGAATTGAAAATTAGGAATTTGTTGACGCGGCGGTGCCTGTTAAAGCAGTTTTCGCGACGGTATATTTTGCAATAGCTTGTTAGATAAAAACTCGGGGAAGTAGTCGTCGGGAAGTGGCGGGAAATGGTCTTTTAACGCCTGTTTGAACATTTCGGAAGCTTTTTCCGTTGTTGCTTCCTCGAAGATGTTGAAGCCGAAGTAACGCTCAAAGACTTTTATAAGCTCGCCGAAGGTGGCTTCACGCTGCAAAAGTTTTAAGACTTGGGCAACTTGGAAGGGCTGGATTTTGATGCCCCGGATGTCTTGTTCTGTCATGATGTTTTGATGTTATTTGATTAAACAATATTTAAGAAATAGTTATTCTGACAGCGCATAATTACAAAAAAAAAGAATACCGACCAAACAAAATGCAAAAAAAAGTTGGTTCTATTTTTATAGAACCAACTAAGATACTGCGAAGTTTATGAAGCGAAGCCTAAGAGAAAAGATTCGGCAACGAACGAAGTTCCTTATTCTTGGCTTGACAGAATTTTTGAGCGTCCTTCTTGTTGTAGAAAATCTTGCAATTTTTCACATAGAAATCATGCTCGCCACCCATTATCGACATAGCG
>JAZUPQ010000145.1:0-12077 GCA_045605265.1 Eubacteriales bacterium
CCCGACTACCGGCACCAAAAGAAAGCAAGTCTGTTGACTTGCTTTTTTATATAAAGAAAATGGAGACGTCTAACCGTGACGTCTCCATTTTCTTTATAACACTTCAACCTGTATGCCTCTGAGCACGTTTATAGTGTAATCGTTGAGCTGCTTATCAAAAGAGTCTGTGAGTTCCCTATTCACTATGATTTTTGCCTCGGGCAAAGCAGCCTTCGCGAGTACGCAATTTGAAAGAACACAGATGTTGGATACAAGTCCGCAAAGTTCCACTTCTCCGTATTCTTTTTTTGCAAGATAATTAGCCAAATCCAGAGAACCGAAGGTGTATTTGTTAAAACATTTATCGGTTTCTGCCTTCATTTTTGCCGTGTTTCCATACAATTCGTGTCCCTCGGTATTCAAGATGCAATGTTTTACAGGTAAATTCTTTCCCTCTTGCGTTTCTAAATATTGCTCGGTATGAGTATCGAAAGTGAATATTACGTCCTCGCCGTTTTCGCGGGCCAGAATTATTCTTGAGGATATTTTTTCATCCAGGAGCTCTGCGCCTGAAAATCCTAACGATCCGTCTACAAAATCTTTTTGGTAATCTACTACTATCAAGCACTTTTTCATTTCCTGCACCGCCTTTTAAGAATCAAAGTAATATTTCGTTTGTTCCGTCTTTTGTCACATAATGTTTTTTTACGCCCAGTTGTTCCATCCATTTTTTTGTAAATTCCAACGGATACATTCTAATCCAGCCTAGTTTTTTGAGTTTTTCTTTATCGTAATAAACCTTGGGGACACGGCCTCCGTTATAAGACTCTTCTCTGCAACACCATAGGCATACTTTGGGCTCTATCGCGGCATATACCTCCATTCCGCAGGAGAAGGCGCCGTGATGTGCCATTTGTACCATGTCGGCTTTGAGCTTATCGCGGGACTCGAAATACAGAACATCACCGGCTTCAGGACCTATATCTCCAAGAAACATAACTGACGTATTCGGCGTGCTCAATTTGAATACCAGCGAGCTGTCATTCATAAGATTTCCGTAAAGTCCGTCGTGATATGAAAAAATAAAATCAATCTTTACCTCATCAATTTGAATACTCTCTCCCTGAACCGTAAGGTGAGTTCTATCCTTTATTTCAGGAAGAATATCCAAAAAACTCGGCAAGGTTTCAAGAAGCTCGGACTTGAAATATTCGTAATCAGGCACGTTATGATTATCAATGATTTCCATAGGTGGAAAGTTGTAATATATCATTTCCACGTCAAAGTCTTTTAGCTTATTCTTCTTATATTCATAAATAAATCCGCTGATATGGTCCTCGTGGGCGTGTGTTAATATCCACGCTGAAATGTGCCGTCCGCCGACGTACTTTTTCAAAAGCTCCATATCCTCCGGTCTGCCGCCGTCTATAACAATACAATTATTGTTTTTTGTGACGATAACAAACGACATCATAAAAAGACTGGTTTCGGTAATTTGATACATTACTGTATTTCTATTCATTTTGATTATCCTCCAAATCGAAAGAATTAAAAATGGGTATATACTCTGTTGCAGCAGAAGAAAAATCCTGTATAAATGCGTTTTTCACACCAAGTTTATCTGCGTAATTTACAAGGTCGGTATATTCTGCAATGCTGACCTTTCTGTCAAGAGGTTTTGGCATATTCGGCATTGGAGTATACTGACTCATAAGGCTGATGTAAACATCATCTCCGTAGGTTTTGTAAATATATTCGAGCGAGAGCTTTGCCTCCGCCACGTGAGAAGGCAAAAGCAAAATGCGAACAATTACGCCCTTCTTCATAAGTCCGTCCTCAATTATCGGGGTCGGAGAATTTTTTACCATTTCCTCAATGGATTTTTTAGCAGAAACTATATAGTCTTCCGCTTTTGAGTACATTTTTGCGGTTTTGGGTAAAAAGTACTTGAAATCAGGTAAAAAAACATCCACCGTTTCTGACAACATTTTAATCGTTTCTTCCGTGTCATATGACGACGTGTTGTAAACTATCGGAATTTCAAGACCTTTTGCTCTGGCAATACGAACACTCTCAACTACGTTGTGAGCAAAATGAGTTGGAGTCACAAAATTTATATTATGTGCTCCTGCAAACGACAAATCGAGCATAGCGTCCGCGAGTTCCCCGTCCGTCATTTTCCTACCGCATTGCGTTTTTGAAATTTCGTTATTTTGACAAAAAATACATCTCAGCGAGCAACCCGAAAAAAATATAGTTCCCGAGCCCGCTTTGCCTGAAATAATAGGTTCTTCCCAGTGATGAAGGCCGATCCTTGCCACATACGGCTCCGGCCCCATACCGCAATATCCAAATCTAACGGTTCGGTCTACATTGCATTTTCTCTGACAAAGGTTGCAGGATTTATATGCTTCTAGCATTTTTTCACCTCAAAACAAAAAATGATTGACATATAGGCCGCTTTGTGTTAAAATGTATAAAAACCAAAACGAAAGGCATTACTATGTCGGATAAAAGAAAAGATTACATAAGTTGGGATGAATATTTTATGGGAGTAGCCCTTTTGGCATCTCAAAGATCGAAAGATCCAAGCACCCAAGTTGGAGCTTGTATCGTTGATAAACAAAACCGAATACTGTCCACGGGATATAACGGATTTCCTCAGGGTTGCTCTGATGACGAGTTCCCTTGGAACAGAGATGAGGACAAAGGCGATACAAAGTACCCATTCGTAGTTCACGCAGAGCTTAACGCGATACTCAACACACGCGGTAAATCTCTGCAAGATTCTAAGATTTACGTAGCGCTCTTCCCCTGCAACGAATGTGCAAAAGCAATTATACAAGCAGGAATAAAAGAAATTATATATTTATCTGATAAGTACCACGACACGCCATCAACCGCCGCTTCCAGAAAAATGCTTAATGCCGCTGGGGTTAAGCTGACTATGCATAAACCCAACAGAGCAAGTCTCCTTATCAATTTCAAAGATGTTTGATTATTTAAATCTCCGCATCGAGCGGAGATTTTTTATTATTTAGAAAAATATTCGTTTACTTCTTTTACGGTAGCTTGGAAAGCGCCCTGAGCCATAACGCCTCTGCCGCCGCCTCTGCCGTTGAGGGTTTGATTTATTTCCTTTATAGATGAAGACAGATCTTGGTTTCTACATGCAATAACATATTGCAAATTACCGTCCTGTCCACACAGTAAAACAACGTATCCCTCCACCTTTTCGAGTAAAGCGTTAGCAACTTCGCGGAGCTCGTTTACCGAGGCGTTTTCAAAATAAAGAACCGTGTTTTTATCTGTCGGGGCAAAATTTTCTACTTGCTTTAAAAAAGTGGCAAGCCTGAAATTCTCATATTCTGCCTTGGTTTTTGTAAGGCTGTTGAGAATATTTTCAACACCCGATGGTATTTCATCTCTCGGAACCGAAAGCATTGACGAAATTTTGAGAGCATTATTATATAGCTTTGAAAATATCCTATTTGCCCTTTTTCCTGCTGATATATGAAGCCTCATTCCGCCGCGTAGCTTTTCACTTTCCAATATTTTTATCAGTCCTATTTCGCCTGTAAAGTTTACGTGAGGAGCGCAACAAGCGCAGGAGTCGTATTCACCTATATTAACGATACGGACGTTCTCTTTCAAGTCAAGCTTGCTACGGTATTGGAGCTTTTCGAGTTCGCCAGCCGCAGGAAACTCTGTTGTTATTTTTACATTTTTGTAGACTATTTCATTGGAAATTTGTTCCACTCTGTCTATTTCCTCACGAGACAATGGGCGGCTGATATCCATTGTAACATCATCTTTCCCAAGATGAAATCCTACGTTATGAACTCCGTAATTTTTATAGAAAAGTCCCGATAATATATGCTCTGCAGAATGGCACTGCATTTTTTCATACCGCTCGTCAAAATTTAAAACTCCACGCACGTCTCCGTTTACAGGTTTATCGCAAAGGTGATGAATCTCAAGCCCTTTTTCAAAGACTTTAATTACTTGCGCTTCTCCTATAAATCCTGTGTCCGAATACTGACCGCCTTCCTCCGGAAAAAATGCCGTTTTGTCAAGTACGACATCATATAAATTATCACTCTTGACACATTCTAAAACCTTTGCATCAAATTCTTTTATATAGGCGTCTATGTAATACAGCTTTTGCGTCATAATATACCACTCCAAATGTTCCAAGGATATTCACTGTTATCGGGCAGAATTGAAATGTCGATATTTTCATCAAACAGTTTAAAGGATATGTGATGCGAAAAAAGAGCGGGAAAACGTGCTTTTTTATCTCGGCTTCCGTATTTTCCGTCACCGACAAGAGGGATTTTTCTGTGAGAAAACTGGGCTCTGATTTGATGATATCTCCCCGTAAGTAAACTTACTTTTACCAAGCTCCTCGCCTCGTTTTGAATTTTAACCGTTGCCTGCGTTTGATATTGAAGTATCGCCTCTTTAACACCTGATCTTTTACTGTTGACGATGAAGGCTTTAGAGATCTTTGCGTCCTTGTAGATAAAGTTTCTCATTTCACCGCTTTCGTCACACTCCCCCTCTGTCACAGCGAGATATTCTTTTTGGAATTTCCCGTTCTGTATGAGCGAGGAGATTTCGGCAGCAGCCTTTTGGCTTCTTGCAAACACCATAAGACCTCCCACGACTCTGTCAAGTCTGTGAACCAGCCACAAATCACATTTTTCATTCAACTCCTTGAGTTCGTTGGCGGTCATCGTCATAGCGTCTGTTGAACCGCTTAAATCCGACTGCGAAGGCACTCCTGCGGGCTTATTGATTATTACGAGATTTTTCGATTTATGTATTATCATAGCTTCATATCCTGAAAGTGCCGCAGTCAAAAAACTGTGGCACTTAATCTTACTTTTTCTCCAAAATCTTTGTCGATTTCAGAATATGGAAAATAGCCGGAACTAAAATTAAATTGATTAACAATTCGGCGCCAAAATTTGCAGAAATAAACAGCGTATATACTCCTACGCCTGTGAGCTTTCTGAAAAATGCAAGGCATCCGAGTACAAATATACCTGTGTTTGCAAAAGGCGCAGCAAGAGCAGCTAAGGTGACACCGAGATATTGATTTTTATTCGAGAAAAGTTTGAATATCAGTCCGGAAAGCAATCCTGCGCCAATTCCTTTGGCAAAAACAAGCAAAACGGTCAAAAACGGTCTGTATTCCAAAAAAGGAACTGTTGTGGGGTCAAACATTACGATCAACGAAAACACACCGCCAAGCCAAGCGCCTGCGCCAATACCGCAGCTTGCAACACCTAACACCATGGGTATTAAAACTAACGCGGGAGATAAGACTCCGCCGGTCGCAGATCCAATAAGCGGCGCGATTACCAGTTGTAAAATAATCACAAGAGCAGTCAACATGGAAAGATATGTTAACTTCCTTACATCAAATAAACTTTTCGCGTTCCTCATAAAATACTCCTTGAAGTCGATTTATTTTAAAGTATTATAGCATTTTTGTTCTGTAAAGTCAAGGCTTTTCCTTGTTTTTTCCTGCTCCTTTGCTTTTGGTAACAACCCGATTTGCCTCTCCTCCGGTGAGAGCAATCATCTTCACTGCTGCAAGGCTGAAATCATTGGCGTATACTCTTAACGATTTGTCAATCATTCCTCTCGCGAGAACCTTGATGTATCCTGTGTCATAAGGAATTAATTTTTTGCTTTTAAGGTCGTTTATATCAACTCTGTCCCCCGTACTGAAATTATCGCTCAAGGTATCTACGTTAATTATTCCCTTCTTATTTCCCTGGGTATAAATTACGCTATTTTCTTTTTTCAAAAGCCCCTTTGCCAAATCGTCGCTGATTAATCCGTCTGCCTGTTCTGCGTTAACGCCTAGGCTGATTTCTTCTTTATCTTTTTCTTGTGTCGGGATTGGGCTTGGATCAACGTTTATAGGAGCATCTATATTTGATACGGGTTTGAAGTGATACTTCATATTCAAAACTATTCGTCTTATTCGATATCTGCATACGTATGCGGATGAAATTGCGGTTATAAACACCAGCGTAGAAAACAAAATCCACAAAAATACTCTTTTACCCTCAGGGGAAAAGGCGTTATGATCAACAATGTTTCCTTCTATAATTTCAATCTCGTAATTAGCGTTTCCCGAAGTTGCGGTTATTCTGCCGTTCTTCACTTCAAATACAAGGTTGAGCTTATCCCCTTCCAGGAGTCTTCCCGAAATGATTTCGTACTCAATTTTTGGGTCTTGCTCGAAATAGTATCTGTGTGAGTCCTGAATTTTCACCGTCAATTTAATCGGCTCTATTTTATATGCCAGGCTAACCTCACTCTTGCCGTTAAAAGCACAGTTGGCGTTTTTCACCTTCAATATAATTTTATATTCTCCCGAAGATAATCCCCTCTCCACCTCGGCGGTGTAGTATTCGCTTTCCGGTATTATCGGATACTGCGTTTTACCGTTATAGGTTAGATTTTGCAAATCCGGCAGAGAGAGGGGCATTTTTTGAATTATGAACACCGCGTCTTTAACGATAGGCTCATTGTAGTTTACTCTGTCAAAATCGAGTCTTACCGATACGCTATAACGTCCTGCGTTTACGCCCGAACCGCCTATATATTCAAGAATACTAACACCGACGGGAAGCCCGACAAGCCGTATTCTCTGTTCTTCTCCATTGTAGAAGGTCTCGATGTTCTCCCATCTAACTTCTGACAAGTCATAGTCGGCTTTCAAAACTCGTACGGAAAGACGTACCTTAAAGCTATCTCCGTAGGAAACATCAACATATTCATCTCCGAAGCGGAAATTTGCAAATGAAGGATATTCGATTTTCAAATTTTGAAAATCAATTTTTGAAACAGAGCCGTCGTTGTTCAAAAGAGAGCAGACGATGTCATTTTCGCCTACGGTTTCAAAAGCGGTAAAAAAATCTCTGTTGAGGCTTACCTGTAAGCTAACGGGAATGATCTCGATTACCTCAAATTTAAGCGGTAAGCTTTGAATGGATTTATAATTCTCACTCTCCTCCGCAAAGGCAACAACGTAATATATGCCAACAGCAGACGGTGATTCACACTCCATCGTCATTTCTTGGTCGAGGTAATATTTGTACGATACCTCGCCTGCTTTTGCCACGCCGTTTGGCTTAATTCTTTGACCGAAATATACGTCCTTTACACTGGGATACTCAATCCAAAGATTATCTGCCTTTTGAATTACGTACTCAACTTTATCATTTTGTATTTTATAGTCGTTATCTAGGCTGACCGCGGTTGCAAAATAAGTTCCGGCATTGGTTTTTTCACCAAGCACGACAAGCTTACAGTACTCCGAGATTGCTATCGGGCATTGAGGATTTTCATTATATACAAAATTAACATTATCCCATTTTACGACTATATTACGAGGCAGAATTTGAACATAGCGAATTATAGCATTTGGAGTGTTATAGTTGTTACTATCTGTATCAAACTCTATTTTCACCTCTACTTTCCCTTCGTCAACATGCACTGCTCCGGTGGAAAATTTATATTTCAACAAAGAGCCATCCACGCCCTCAGGCATATCCGAAATCAAAATCGGGTAATGAGTTTCTCCGTCAAATTCTACACAATTATCCGTAAAAATTTCAGGATTGAAGTTATACTCACCCTTTTTAATTTCCCACTTATATTTCTCAATTTCGGGCTTTTGGTAATTCAAACAATCGTAGTCAAAAGTAAAATCTGCATAGTAAATTCCTGCGTCTTTTGCTATGTTGTTGCTATATCCGACCACGGTAACTCCACTCGGCAACCCGCCTATGATTTCAACTCTTTTGTTCTCTCCGTCGTATGTGAAATCACTATTGGAAAAAATCAAATTGCTCATATCGTAAACAGCTTTCTCTATTGCGAAAGAGATTTGAGAATTTTTGAGCTTATAATTTGAATCGTTGATTATTGCAACAGCGTTGTAACTTCCTGCGAGAGATTTTTCTCCGACCACCTCTAAATATACCCGCTCCGAAAAAATATCCTTATAGTACGCCGTTGGAATTTTTGCTTCGCCGTCGTATACAAAGTCTGTATTCTCCACAAATAATTCTACTTCAAGAGGTTGAATACAAATATCAGCTATCATAGTTTCCGGCGTATTGTAGTTCGGACTTTTAACCGTAAATTCCAGCATTACCGTATAAGTTCCTACGTTTATGCCGCCTCCAAGAATTTTTATTTCGGGCACGCTGCCGTCTTTGCCGACAGGGAGTGCACCTTCGTAGAAAATACTCTGTCTTTTACCGTTAAAAACGGATAATTTATCCGAGAAGGAAAAGCCTGAAAAATCATAATCTGCCTTCAAAACCGTGACGGGAATTGTTATACTCGCGCCCAAATATTCGGCGATAACGTACTGCTCTCCAAATCTAAAATTATCGGCATTTATATACTGGAAATTTATTTTATCGTTTGAAATTTCCTCTTTCCTTCCGCTGTCATAGTTTGCTATCACTTTCAAGCCTTCTGCGGAAAATTCTTCAAAGGCCTTATAGACCTTTTTATCCGGTTGAGAATTTATCGCCAAGGATATTACGCGTTCCGGATAAATACTGAATTTTACAGCTTCGCTTTCCAATGCGGTATAGTTTGAATTCTCTGCGACTGCTGCTTTTACATAGTATTCGCCCGCAGCGGTAGGTATTTTATCCGAAAAGCCCTTATCAATTTGCGTTGAATATTGATACTTTACCTCTCCGAATCTTGATTTTGCCTGTGGGTTAATTCTTTCTCCCACAAAAAGATTTTCTACCTTTAAATTTTCAATCCAGACATTTTTTGCAGCCCGTACAGTGAAAAAAATTTCAACGCTTGTTTGCTCTGTACCTGCAAAACGATAATTTTCTGAATCCTTCAAAATTAGCGTAGCCGTATAGTTCCCTGCGTCTACTCCTCCTGAACATAAAATATCGTAAACGCTATTTCCTTTTTCGACGGGTGTTTGATGTTCACCCGTATAGTCTACAGCGGAAAGCTCTATTATTTCTACTTCAGCCTTTGCAACAGCTACTTCTATTTTTGGTGTTTTAACATTTACTGCGTCGTTTTTATAGTAAAATGAAATGTCGCAATAATATTCTCCGCTATCGCTGACGTTTTTGATTTCCAGCCGTTCATCAGATGAAACATACTCGCCGTCTTTATACCAAGCGTAATTTATATTTCCCTCTTGCAAAAGCGGGTGTGACAAATTATTCAAAAACAACTCACGGGAAGAATTATCAAAACAGAACGAAAGTGAATTAAGCGTAAATTTAGGCGCGATTAACTTGTATATTCCTTCAAGCTCTATATCCCTATTTATCTCTCCTGCCATATCAAAGGCAAGTAACCCATCCAAACTCCAAAATTTGAAATCGTATCCTTCTTTATTTGGTGGCAAAATCTCACCGAGACGCTCGTTTTTAAGCAAATAAACGGTTTTATAAAGCGTTTTGTCTGTATAAAATTCCACTTGGTATGGTAGATATACCGCGCCGAATTTTCGCTCGGTTATTCCTGAATATTCATCAAAATAAGTGACGTCGTGCCTTTTTTGAGAAGCGTCGTATACCTTGATTTTTGAAACCGTGTTTGGAGTCGCCGAATAAAAAAGACAATATATCTCGCCTTTGGAAAATTCTTTATTGAACAAAACTTCAATTTCCGATGACAAATTTTCGGATATAGTTATTGGATTTTCAGAAATAATTTGGTTTTCGAAAAGAGGAGTTCCACCTATAATCAAAGTAGAACTGTTCTCTACCGAATTGCCCTTTGACTCAAAAACGCCTCCGCTTATAGCAACCGTTGCAATACTGTTTTTAATTAGGGGAAGTTTTGAATTTGAGATGAAATTTCCACCGTTCACCTCAAGTGTGGCAGAAGAAGAATAATCTAATAAAAACAGTGATGAGTTTTCAGAAGAAAGGGTGGAGTTGTCTACTTTCACTGTTCCTGATTTTATCCTTATCGGTCTATCGTTTTTAATTGAAACAGTAATATTGTTGAGAAAGATAGAACTGTTACTTATTTCAATACACCCCTCGTTCTCAATTTCTATGCTTCCCGAAAAAGTGTACATGCCTTGGTCTATATCAAATAGTTTCGAGACGGTAACCTTATCAAAGTAAACACTTCCGTTTTTGGCTACTTCAAATACATCGTTCAAATTTTCAAATACGCCTCTGACCGATAATTCGCCGTCGTTTTTTTCCATAAGAGCGTATCCGCCCTCTTCCTCTCTAACAAGATACTCACCTTCTTCATACGCAAAGGCGTGGCTCGCTTTTAAAACGAAAGTAAAAGTTAAAATTATGGCAAAAGCAACTGCGATTTTCTTTAAAAATACCGACTTCATATTTAATCTTCCTACCGATTATATTTTTTATAATTGTAACATTATGGTTATAAGCAATCAATAGAATTAGTCGGTTAAATTATCCAATAATTATTACTTTATATCTTATTTTGAGGCAGAAATCCTTTGTAAGTTTTATTATTCAACAAAAAAAGACTTGTTTTTCGCAAGTCTTTGAGTTTATTTATTCTCTGCTATAAAGTTTATAATCTCAGGTTTCGTTTTATATCCGATTAACATATCCAAAAATGTATTGTCCTTGACCAAGGCGAGATACGGAATTGATTCAACCCGAAAAATTTTAACAAGCTCGGGGTTCTCGTCTATATTTACCTTGCAGAATTTTACATCTTCTATCTCTCCTTCCAGTTCTGCCAGAACGGGCGCAATCATCGTACAGGGACTGCACCACTCAGCATAAAAATCAATTAATGCTAATCCCCGGAAATCCTCAATTTCTCTTTTGAAGTTTTCTTCATTAATCAAAACCATAAATTTTCCTCCTAATTTTACTAATCTCAATATTGCTTCTTATTTATTGTAACACTATTTACTATGTTTGTCTATATTTAAATAAAAGTTTACACCTTTTCAAAAAAATATATTGAATTTTCATATTAAAAGTAGTAATATATAATATAGTTAGGAGGAGTATTCTTTGATGGAGAAATATGCTAAGCAAATTATTGTAGACATACACGACGTTGATTTTAACGGTGTAGCGAAGGCATCTTCGCTTTTAAAATATGCGCAGTTAACTGCGCAATCACAATTAACCGAAAACGGTCTTTCTTATGAAGAACTGAAAAATCAAAATCGAGCCTTTATTATAAGCAAAATTAAAATTGAATTTACTGTGCCCGTAAGAGCCTTCGAAGTGCTTACTTCAATAACCTTCCCATGCGAGTCAAGAGGTTTTACATTTTTAAGATGCTACAAGCTCAAAAAAGGTGATGAAACCGTTGCAAGAGCAGTTTCGCTCTGGGCCTTGGTAGATACTCAATCTCATTCTCTGGTAAGAGTTAATGATTTTAAATTAGGCCTGGAAACCTTTACTCCTCTCGCGCTTACAATGGACAGGTTCATAATTCCGGGTAATATAGAGGAGGTTGGAACATACAGAGTAAACTATGGTGACGTAGACCAAAACCAACATATGAATAACACACGATATCCCGATATGTATGCCAATTATCTGCCCTTAAAGGATAAATTCATAAAAGAAATAACTATCAACTACTTGAATGAAGCTCCCGCAGGAGATACTCTTACAGTGTTCCGTTCTTTTTGCGATAACGTTTATTATTTCAGAACAGTTCGTTCAGATGGAAAAATCAATACCGAGGCCGAGCTTAAGCTAGCCGAAATTTAATAAAAACTGCGATAAAGATAAACTTTATCGCAGTTTTTATTTATGATAATTGTAAATCTTGCTCTGAAAGTTTCTCGCGGTTAGAAACAGGATTATTTTTAGAATTTTTATGTCATTTTGCCGCTAAATTTGTCAATTTCTTTTAAACATATTGCTAATAAAAGTACAAACCTCTCCCAATCCGCGCGTATTGAAGCGGAAATATGTCAATTTTTGCATATTGGAAAATTTCAGACAAATTTACATACAAAAAAACGGTGTTTTTTCGAATGGCAATAGGAATTATTTTCTGATATAATATTTGCGTAAGAAATTTCAGGGAGCGTAATATGACCTTAA
>JAZUPQ010000146.1:0-2657 GCA_045605265.1 Eubacteriales bacterium
CATTCGAGAGGGGAATATCGACGTCTGCCACGCCGTCACCTGCATTAGCGCCGGTCATAACCATATCGTCGCGTTCCGACATTTCCTTGTCAATGTCCCCAAATTTCTCGATTTTGTCGGCAACATCTAAAATTCTCTTTATCACTTCATCTCGCATCGGGTGATTTTCAGGGAGAGCT
Organism: Eubacteriales bacterium; assembly: GCA_045605265.1. Taxonomy (GTDB): domain Bacteria; phylum Bacillota; class Clostridia; order Oscillospirales; family CAG-272; genus UBA1740. The sequence continues at coordinate 180 of JAZUPQ010000146.1, forward strand.
TCCAGCCAAATCGGAAGGTGGAACTTCAATTCTGAAACCGGAAACGCCGATAGCACAAGTCCCAGAATCTCGCGAATATCCTCGTTGTTAAGATTAGTCGCGTCAACGAGTGCGCAGGGAACAGAGTATTTTTCTTCAAGCGATAATGCAAGCTCGATAGAGTCCTGGCTGTGCGGCGTAGCCGAGTTAAGCACCATTGCGAAGGGTTTGCCTGCTTCTTTGAGTTCTCGGACGATTCGTTCCTCGCTCTCCACAAAATTCTCTCTTGGAATTTCGCCAAAGCTACCGTCTGCGCTGACAACAAGAGCGATTGTTGAATGTTCGCGAATTACCTTTCCCGTACCGATTTCAGCAGCCTTCGACAAAGGCATAGGACTATCCGACCAAGGCGTGTTGACGAGTCTTTCTGCGCCGTCCTCGCTTTCACCGAGAGCCCCCTCAACGACATAACCAACGCAGTCAACCATTTTAACGTTGAGATTGATATCGTCAATCTTAATGCTTACCGCCTCATCAGGCACGAACTTCGGCTCGGTTGTCATAATCGTCCTGCCGGAAGCGCTCTGGGGAATTTGGTCAATGGTTCTCTCACGGTCAAAATCGTCCTCAATTCTGGGAACAACCGCAAGGTCGATAAAACGTCTTATAAAAGTGGATTTTCCGGTCCTGACCGGCCCAACAACTCCGATATAAATATCTCCGCCGGTGCGTTTTGCAATATCTTGATAAATGTTATTCTCGCTCATAATTCCTCCGAAAAAATTCTTTCAAAACATAATATGCGCAGGGTTATGCGTATATTCCAAATTTGTATTTGCTCCGGACGGGGCAACTCGAAAAAACAAAACCTGCTAAACAGATGGCGTTTAGCAGGTTCATTATTAAATTTTAATTCTCTTAGGCACGGTGATGCTGCGCGGAGTTGATATTTGAAAAACGTTCTTGTCGCGTCCCTCTAAAAGCAAGCTGCAGGTTTGCGAGTCTATTCCCATAACCGTGCATCTGCGTTTTTTGTCGTCAATTACGCAGGAAATTTTTTTTCCTCTCCATAAAAACTTTTGCTTGTAGGTATCCATAAATTTAGATGGAGACTTCAAGCTTTGATAAAGCGGGAAGAACTTATTTAAAATATCTTGAGCGATTATCAGAGGAATTGTGGTTTTTTCTTCAGAGAAAACCTTTTTGATAAGGTCGGATATCCTTGATGGGAAGTTTTTCTCGCTTAGAGCGCAGGAAAAAGTAACTATCAAATATTCATAAGATGTAAAATTGTCCAGTTTTCCCTCGATTTGCACGTTACCAATCAACTCTGAGTCGCAATAAATACTGCTAATCCAACCAATGCCGATTTTCTTGCGGGTATGCTCCTCGAGCGCCTGCGCAAACGCCACGGCAGATAGAGGATTTAGGAGAGTTGTCTGCGCGGGAAATATTGACGGGCGAAGAATACAGGAGAGATAAATCCCTTTTTCGTAGCCCTTTACCTTTCCGTCGCCGTCGATTTTGGTTCGTCTTTCTGTCATAACGACGTATCTGTCAGGATAACCTATTTTCGCATAAGCCTTTGCAACACTTACAGTAGAAACCAAGGAATCGTGACACTCCATTTTTATAACGCTTCCGTCGGAGGCTCTTATATTTATAATATTTTCATTCATTGGCGCTACTCCTTTCAAGTGTTTTTAGAAAATTAATTAGTACGCCTTACCCCAATAAACGAGTTTTTTTGCCTCTCGGCCGCAGCAAACGCACTTATCGCCGATTGCCTCTTGGCCGAATGGGATACAGCGGGAAGAAACGTCGGCAATCTCTTTAAGCTTCATCTCACATTCTGTTTCTCCGCACCACATAGCCTTTATATAGCCGTTTTTCTCACCTGCAATTTTGGTGAGTTCTTCAAGATTGTTAGCAACGAAGGTGCGTTCCTCTCTGTGAGCGAGAGCCTTTTCATAGAGTGACTTTGTGAGTTTTTCAAGTCCTTCATTAACCCTTTCGATAAGCTCACTTACGGGAATAAAGGTCTTTTCACGGTTGTCACGTCTTACGATTACACATTTTCCGTCAGCAATATCGCGAGGTCCGATTTCAATACGAAGCGGAACTCCCTTCATCTCATATTCGGCAAATTTCCAGCCGGGCGATTGGTCACTGTCGTCAAGCTTTACTCTGATTCCTGCGGCTTTAAGTGTGTTTGCAAGAGCGTTTGCCGCGTCAAGTACGCCTTCCTTGTGCTGCTGTACGGGAACAACAACTACCTGAATAGGAGCAACGGAGGGTGGGAGTACAAGACCGCTGTCATCGCCGTGAGTCATTATGATACCGCCGATAATTCTTGTTGAAACACCCCAAGAGGTCTGGTGAGGTGATTTGAGAGTGTTGTCGTTATCAAGAAACTGAATACCGAAAGCTTTGGCAAAATCATCGCCGAAATTGTGTGAAGTACCGCCTTGCAGAGCCTTGCCGTCGTGCATAAGAGCT
>JAZUPQ010000147.1:0-6207 GCA_045605265.1 Eubacteriales bacterium
TGTCCTGCCAAGTCGAGCTACGTGAAGAATGGCTTTGCAGATTATAATAGCGCCGTTGATACGGTTATCTCTATCAGCGATATATACTTTTTATTGATTTCAAAAATGCGTCTCGGACAAGAAATCAAGCCCTTGTCTCAATCGGGCAGAATCGGTCTTGGCTGGGCGCGCAGCGGCGGCGAAGCCACTGCGATTTTCAATGAAAATTATCTCGCCGCAGATGGAATAGACAATGTCATTAAGGTGCTTGACCAAGTGGAGAACGGAAATATTCCACCGCTTGATTTTATCGAGCTTAACGCTTGTACGGGCGGCTGTGTCGGCGGTGTTCTGACTATTCAAAACCCGTTTATTGCGAAGGCCAGGTTGCAGTCTTTAAGAAGATACCTTCCCGTTTCGCAAAACATATTATCTAAGGAAGAATTATCCTACATTCCGGATATTTATCTCTTTGACAATTTGCCAAAATATCAACCAATCGCAAGAGTTAGCGACAATATTGCGGAATCTATGCGAATGATGGCGGACATTCAAAAAATTAAGAATTCTTTACCCGGAATTGACTGCGGTTCTTGCGGAGCGCCCACCTGTCGCGCTTTGGCAGAGGACGTTGTCAAGGGATTTGCCGATATTGCGGATTGCCAAATAAAATGCGCTCGCGCAACGAAGGCGGAAAGGAAGAATTGTGACGATTAAAGAAATGGCAGACCTTTTAGGTCTTACAAGCATTTCTCTCCCATCTCCGGAACGGAAAATCGACGGAGTTTACGTCGGAGATCTTTTGAGCTGGGTTATGGGCAGAGCCGAAGCGGACAACGCTTGGATTACCATAATGTCTAACATTAACGTAATAGCGGTTGCTTCCCTCTCGGATGTCAGCACGGTTATTCTCTCGGAGGGCGTAACTCTTGATGCCGAGGTCAAGGCTTTGGCTGATGAGAAAAACGTTAACGTTTTGTCTACCGAGTTATCTACATACGATATCGCAATAAGGCTAAACGGTATTCTCAAATGAGTAAATATTACTACGATTTGCACACTCACTCCTGTCTCTCACCCTGCGCGTCAAACGACAACACGCCTTGCGATCTTCTCGGTATGGCAAGTATATGCGGAATTAATATTCTCGCTCTTACCGACCACAACACCTGCAAGAACTGTCCTGCTTTTTTCAAAGCGGCAAAGCAGTACGGGATTATCCCCGTAGCAGGAATGGAGCTTACGACTGCGGAAGACGTGCATATAATATGTCTTTTTGAGACCTTAGAGGACGGAATGAATTTCGATGCGGAGATACAAAATCACCGTATATTTATCGAAAATCGCATGGATATTTTCGGAGAGCAATTAATTCTTGATGAAAGCGACAACGTCATCGGGGAGGAAATGCATCTTCTCTCAAACGCGACAGATCTTTCGATTGAGGACGTTCCTAATCTTGTTGAGAAGTTCAACGGGGTTTGCTACCCTGCTCACATAGACAGGCTTTACAACGGAATTATATCCGTTCTCGGTACGTTTCCGCAGACGCCTCATTTCTCGGCGTTTGAAATTCGCGACTTAAAGAACAAAGAAGAATATACAGAACGCTATTCCCTATCGGATAAGATTTGCGTTGTAAGCTCAGACGCGCATTATCTTACCGATATAAAGGACGCTGAAAACTTTTTTGAAATTGATGATGAGCCGTACAGCAGTGCGCTGGTAAGGAAAAGACTGATATCCCTATTGCGAGGAGATATAAAATGAAGGAAATTTCTCTCAATATTCTCGACATTGCGGAAAACTCTGTCAAGGCGGGGGCTTCTCTCACCGAAATCACTGTCACTGAAACCGGCGAAGATTTACTCCTCACAATTAAGGACGACGGCTGCGGCATGAGCGAGGAAATTTTAAAGTCGGTAACCAATCCCTTTTACACAACACGGACAACCCGTAAGGTAGGACTTGGAATTCCGCTTTTAAAGCTGTCATGCGAGCAGACGGGAGGAGAACTCAAAATCATTTCAAAACAAGCAGATGAGAAGGATGATTCTCACGGAACAACAGTTACAGCCAGATTCTGTAAAAATCACATAGATTTTACCCCTTTGGGCGACGTGATATCTACGATGACGACGCTCATACAGGGACACCCGGACACAGATTTCAAATTTCTGCACGAGGGTGAAAATTTCACGGTTAGTCTTGACACAAGAGAATTACGAGCGGTGCTCGGAGAGGTTTCACTTGCAGAGTTCGAAGTTCTTTTGTGGATTAAAGACTACCTTAATGAACAGTACGATAATACAAACAAATAAAATTTATAAGCATTATGCAGAAAGGAAAAACGCATGAAATCTTTAGCTGAATTGCAGGCAATTAAAGAAAAAATGAAGGACAAAGTTGTTCTTCGCGAAGGTATGAACGAAATTCGTGTCGTTGTAGGTATGGCTACCTGCGGTATCGCAGCAGGCGCGCGTCCAGTTCTCGCAGCATTTGTTGAAGGAGTAAATAAGGAAAACCTTTCGAACAGAGTTTCCGTCTCTCAAACAGGCTGTATAGGTATCTGCCAATTTGAGCCGGTTGTAGAAGTATTCGAAGCAGGCAAGGAAAAGGTTACCTACGTAAAGATGACCGAAGAAAAGGTTAAGACGGTTATCGAAAAGCATCTTAAGGGAGGCAAAGTTGTAGCCGAATACACTATTGCCAACCAATCACTTTGATTTTTGGAGGAATACAGATTATGATTCGTTCACACGTACTTATTTGTGGCGGTACAGGCTGTACCTCATCGGGTAGCAAAGCCGTTCAAGAGGCATTTGCAACTAATATAGAGGCTATGGGACTTTCAGAGGAAGTTAAACTCGTTCAAACAGGTTGCTTCGGTCTCTGCGCTCTCGGTCCTGTCGTTATAGTTTATCCCGACGGTACTTTTTACAGCCGTGTAACACCGGAAGATGTTAAAGAGATTGTTGAAGAACATCTCCTTAAAGGAAGAATTGTTGAACGCCTCGTTTACAACGACACCGGCGACGTTCAAATCGAGGAGGGAGCGCACGTTTCTCTCAACGACACAAAATTCTATAAGTCCCAAAACCGCGTAGTTCTTCGTAACTGCGGTGTTATCGACCCTGATAATATCGAAGAATATATCGCTATGGACGGTTACGCTGCTCTTGGTAAGGTTCTTACCGAGATGACACCCGAGGACGTTATTAAGGTTATTACGGATTCCGGACTTCGCGGCAGAGGAGGCGGCGGCTTCCCTACCGGTCGTAAATGGGCTTTCTGCGCTCCTATCAAAGCAGAACAGAAATACGTTGTATGTAACGCCGACGAGGGTGACCCCGGCGCGTTTATGGACCGTTCGGTTCTTGAAGGTGACCCCCACTCTATCGTTGAGGCTATGACAATCTGCGGTTACGCAGTTGGCGCTACCAAGGGTTACGTTTACGTTAGAGCTGAGTATCCTATCGCGGTTAACCGTCTCCAAAAGGCTATCGACGATGCTCGCGCATACGGACTCCTCGGTAAAAACATTTTTAATAGCGGTTTTGATTTTGAGCTTGATATCAGACTTGGCGCAGGCGCTTTCGTTTGCGGTGAGGAAACTGCTCTTATGACTTCTATCGAAGGTAACAGAGGCGAGCCGCGTCCCCGTCCTCCGTATCCCGCGGTCAAGGGACTTTTCGGCTGTCCTACCGTTGAAAACAACGTTGAAACCTTCGCTAATATTCCTCAAATTATACTCAGAGGCGCAGAATGGTTTGCTTCTATGGGTACTGAAAAATCCAAAGGCACAAAGGTATTCGCTCTTGGCGGTAAGATTGAGCATACAGGTCTCGTTGAAATTCCTATGGGTACTACGCTTCGCGACATCATTTATAACATCGGTGGCGGTATTCCCAACGGCAAGAAGTTCAAGGCTGCTCAAACAGGCGGTCCTTCCGGCGGTTGTATCCCCGCAAGTCTTATCGACACAGAGGTTGACTACGATAACCTCGTTTCTATCGGTTGTATGATGGGTTCGGGCGGTCTTATCGTTATGGACGAAGACTCCTGTATGGTTGATATGGCTAAGTTCTTCCTTGAATTTACCGTTGAAGAATCCTGCGGTAAGTGTACACCTTGCCGCGTTGGTACAAGACGCCTTCTCGAAATTCTCGACAAGATTACCAGCGGAAAAGGAACGCTTGAAGATATTGACAGACTTGAATATCTCTGCGAATACATAAAGACGAACTCGCTCTGCGGTCTCGGTCAAACTGCTCCTAACCCCGTTCTCGCAACGCTCAAATTCTTCCGTGACGAATATATCGCTCACGTTGTTGATAAGAAATGTCCCGCAGGAGTATGTAAGAGCCTTCTTTCATTCTCTATCAATAAGGACGTTTGTATCGGTTGTGGCAAGTGCGCGAAGAACTGCCCTGTTGACGCAATCACAAAGACTGATTACGTTGCTCCCGGACACAAGCTCGCATCTTACACAATCAATACCGATAAATGTATTAAGTGTGGCGCTTGTATTGCAGGTTGTAAGTTCGGCGCTATATCCAAAGGTTAATGAAAGGAGTACGCAAAATGGAAATGTTTAATGTAAAAGTAAACGGTATTGCTGTAAGCGTACCCAAGGGCTCTACTATTCTTGAAGCAGCCCGCATAGCAGGTGTGGAAATCCCAACCCTTTGCTATATGAAGAAAAAGAATGAAATCGGCGCTTGCCGTATCTGTGTTGTTGAAGCAACAGGCGCTCGCGGTCTTGTAACTGCCTGTGTATACCCCGTAACAGACGGTATGGAAATTCAAACAAACACACCAAAGGTCATGGATGCCCGTAAGACAACTCTCGAGCTCATACTTTCAACACACGATATGAGCTGTCTCTCCTGCTCCCGTTCAACAAATTGCGAGCTTCAAAAGCTCTGTCTTGAATACGGAGTAGACCAAAAGGCATTTGAAGGCGGCTTCAAGCCTACTTACGAGCTTGACTATTCGACACCTCACCTCGTACGAGATAATAACAAATGTATTCTCTGCCGCAGATGCGTTGCTGCCTGTGAAGAGCAGTTCGTTTCTGTAATTGGCGCAAATAACAGAGGTATTGATACGTCCATTGGCCAGGCGTTCAATCTTTCACTTGCTGAGACACCCTGTATCTCCTGCGGTCAATGTACAGTCGTATGTCCTACTGCTGCTCTCACAGAGAAGGACGATACGGACAAGGTTTGGGCAGCTCTCGCTGACAAGACAAAGCACGTTGTAGTTCAGACTGCTCCCTCAATCCGCGCTACTCTCGGCGAATGCTTTGATATGCCTGTTGGCACAAACGTTGAAGGTAAGATGGTTGCAGCTCTCCGCAGAATAGGTTTTGAGAAGGTATTTGACACAAATACCGCGGCAGACTTCACTATTGTTGAAGAAGCTACCGAACTCCTTGAACGCGTTAAGAACGGCGGAACTCTTCCTATGATTACCTCTTGCTCACCCGGTTGGATTAAGTTCTGCGAATACTACTATCCCGAAATGATTGACCACCTTTCTTCCTGTAAGTCTCCTCAACAAATGGGCGGCGCGCTCATTAAGACCTATTGGGCAGAAAAGATGGGCTACAAGCCTGAGGATATTTTCGTAGTATCTATTATGCCTTGCACTGCTAAAAAGTTTGAGGTTGGCAGAGACGATATGAGCGCTGCCGGAAACGGTATTCCCGACGTTGACGTTGCTCTTACAACCCGTGAGCTCGCTAAGATGATTAACAGAGCCGGTATTAAGTTCACTGCTCTTCCCGATGAGGAATTCGATACTCCTCTTGGGGTTGATACGGGCGCGGCAGTTATCTTCGGCGCTACCGGCGGTGTTATGGAAGCTGCTCTCCGTACTGCAAACGACGTTCTTACAGGTAAGGACAACAAGGACATCGTATTTAACGAGGTTCGCGGTATGGAAGGCATCAAGGAAGCTACATACAATATCGCAGGAATGGATGTTAAGGTATGCGTTGCTTCGGGCGCTAAAAACGCAAAGACCGTTATGGACAAGATTGCAAAGGGCGAAGCTGATTGGACTTTCGTTGAGATTATGGGTTGTCCCGGCGGCTGTGTAAACGGCGGCGGGCAGCCAATTCAGCCTCAATACGTACGCGATACAGTTGACCTTAAGAATCTTCGCGCTAACGCTCTTTACTCTCAAGACGAGAAGATGGAGCTCCGTAAATCTCACCTTAAC
>JAZUPQ010000148.1:0-10271 GCA_045605265.1 Eubacteriales bacterium
ATCACGTTGCCTTTTTGGTCGAAAATCTGAGTCATGCCCAGCTTCTTACCGATAATGCCCTTTTTCATTTTTTCCTCCATTTAGGTTATTGGTTGACAAGTTTTGAATTTCGCTTACGCGTTCCTGCCAACGTGACCACGAGGTCGTGGTATTGAGCTTTCGCTCCGGGATTTGAAGCTCCCTTAAATTAAGCCTTGATTTCAATTTCAACGCCTGCAGGAAGCTCAATGCTCATAAGAGCCTCGATTGTCTTCTGCTGAGGGTCGAGAATGTCGATCAATCTCTTGTGTGTGCGCATTTCAAACTGCTCACGGCTGTCCTTGTACTTGTGAACCGCTCTAAGGATTGTTACAATCTCTTTGTCGGTAGGAAGTGGAATAGGACCGCTTACTCTGCTTCCGTTTCTTTTCGCTGTATCAACTATCTTCTGCGCTGCGGCGTCGATGATTGTTGAATCGTAGCTTTTAAGTCTTACTCTGATTTTTCCCTGTGCCATTTGGGGTGTCCTCCTTCTAAAAGATTTTGCTTAAACCGTTTTAAGAAGGGCGATGAGATTTCACACCGTGCCGGGTGTATCAAATCCACCCTAACAAAATCAGTTCGATTAGTCGACCGCAGCAACTAACTGAACCGTTTAAGACACGGTAGCCATAATTATGGCCACTCTTGCTTCGCCCGGTTAAATATCGGACATACTCCACGGAAATTCCCTACCTCTATGGGTAGCCACCTCCCGCTTCATCGCATATCAAGCTTTTTAATTATACATTATAAATAGTAAAAAAGCAATAGGTTTTTCAAAAAAAATCCAACTAATCTATAAAATTTTTTCACAAATATTACAAATATTTTTGTTAAAATTGCACAAAAATTATTTTGTGGAATTTTTTTTGCCATTTTTTAATTAAAAAAAGGCGTCAAAGGCCTTTTGTTAATATTTTGTTAATATTTTTGAAGTATAATAATTCTGTCTATACTAAAAATGAAGGAAACGTCTATGAAACACAAGACTAAAATTTTAGGAATTTATCTACCTATTTTTATATTATCGGTGATTGCGACGGTTACTCTGCGCTGCTGCGCTCTGCTTTTGGACTTTGATATTCAGAGCGGATATTTTAATAACAAGGCGTTAATCAATGCGTCAAGCATCACTCTCTCGGTATTTATAGTTTTAATTTTATCTTTTGGAATTGCAAATAAGAGCAGTAAGAAATTCATACCTCAATTTAATAATGTAAGCACGATTTTCGTTTCCGCTTTATCGGCAGGAAGCCTCATTTTTCTGATTATCGGATTTTTCAAAAGCATCTATGACAAAATAAAATCGCAAACACTTTTCGAAAACGCGCTCATCGGAACGGTGATGATTTTGTGCCTAATTTTTGCAATTTGCGCCTTTTTCTTCTTCGTTTTTAACGTGCTCCGTGAGAAGAGAAGAAGCGGAATACGAGCATATCTGGCGTTTGGCGCAGTGCTTTTCTTTGCTTTTTACACGGCGTTTCTGTATTTTGACACTACCCTGCCGCTGAACGCGCCAAATAAATTAATAGACGAGTGCGCTTATCTTTTTGCCGCCGTCTTCTTCCTTTACGAGACCAGACTCTCGCTCGGAAGAGAAAAATGGAACGGATACGTAACCTTTGGTTTTCTCTCCGCTCTGCTCTGCGCTTACTCGTCAATCCCTTCCTTAATATATTATATAGTTAACGGAGAGTCGGTTTCGAGTAGCGAGTATGAAAGCATTTTCACCTTTTCCCTCTTCATATACATCGCAGTGAGGACGCTTCTCACCGAGTTTTTGACCGAGGATAAGATCAGTCCCAAGGTTCAGTGTCTTATTGACGCCTCTAATTCAAGAGCCGAAGAAATTGAAAAAACACAGCAAACAACAGAAAAAGAGGAAGAAAAAGAAGAAATTTTGAAAAATCAGATTGCGATTTCGGATTTTGAGGATATAGATAAAACAATTACCGATGAGGAGAACGAAGAACTCAAAAAGCAAGAGCTTTTGAAAAAAATCGAAAACCTACCCGCAAGAGAGGACGGCTGATTTATGAAAAAAATACTTGTTGTTGACGGAAACAGCATTATAAACAGAGCATTTTACGGAGTCAGACCGCTATCAACCAAAAACGGACAGCCTACAAACGCAATCTTCGGGATGATAAACATAATTTCCAAACAAATGGATGCAATTAAGCCCGAGTATGCCGCCGTAGCCTTTGACCTCAAAGAGCCAACTTTCAGACATAAAATGTACCCCGAATACAAGGCGGGAAGACACGCTACTCCCGATGAATTGAAGGCGCAATTCGCTCCCGCGAAGGAGTGCTTGAAATTAATGGGCCTTCACGTCCTTGAATTGCCCGGATACGAGGCAGATGACATACAGGGAACTATTGCGGATTTTGCGAATAAAAGCAATGAGGAACTGGAAAGCTACATTCTCTCGGGAGACAGGGATTTGTTACAATTAATAGGCGACAGAGTATCGGTGCTTTTAGCTACGAACAGTGAAACTCTGCTTATGAAGCGCCCGGAATTTTTTGCAAAATACGGTATAGAACCCGAGCAATTTATAGACCTTAAAGCCATAATGGGAGACTCCTCCGACAACATTCCCGGCGTTACCGGAGTGGGCGAAAAAGGGGCGATTTCTCTCATTCAAAATTTTTCTTCTCTTGACGGAATTTACGAAAACATAAACGATGAAAGAATCAAAAAGGGCGTCAGAGAAAAGCTCTTAAATTCAAAGGAAATGGCCTACCTTTCCAAGAAGCTTGTCAGCATTGACAAGAACGTACCCATAATCAATTCTCTGTCCGAAATAGCCTATACGGGCGTTGACAAAGAGGGACTTCGAAAGAAGTTTATAGAGCTTGAACTCAACTCTTTTATTGAAAAATTCAAACTTAACTTTACAAATTCGCAAGATTTGCCGCAGAAAGAAGCAAAAAAAGAAGAGTTTGAAATTTTGAATTCAAATGAAATTTCAGAGGCCAATCCAAAGTTTTTGGCAATATATCCTGCAAAAGACGCAACCTATTTTGCATTTGACGGAAGGTCTGTAAAATACGACGGAGCTCTCTCGGACTTATCCGATTTTTTCAAGGGCAAAAATCTTGTCTGCTACGACGGAAAAGCTCTTTACCACGCTCTGAGGGCGTGCGGCGTTTCCCTCAAAGAAACCAGGCTTTTAGACCTCTCCTTATACTCTTATGTAATTAATCCCTCAAGTAGCGCGTCTACCCTCCCCTCACTTATGTCTATGTTCGTAAACGCGGACGTCGCCGATGGCGTTCCCTGCCCCCTCTTAATGCTTGAACTCGAAGAAAAAATGAGGACGGAAATAGAAAAGACGGGCGGACTTGAAATACTTGACAAGCTCGAAATTCCACTCATCAATATACTTGCCGACATTGAGGAAACCGGCTTTAAAATCGACTGCGAGGGTATGCTTGATTTTGCAGAGCAATTAGACGCTTTGGCAAGAGAATTGACGGGTAGAATTTATATGCAGGCAGGCAAGGAATTCAACATCAACTCCCCAAAGCAGCTGGGCGAGGTTTTGTTCGTTGATTTAGCTTTGCCTCACGACAAAAAAAAGACCAAGACAGGCTACTCAACCGACGCGCAGACTCTGGAAGAATTACGCCCGTTTTCACCGATAATCGAGGACATTTTGGAGTACAGACAGGTAACAAAGCTTAAAGGCACTTATGCCGGAGCATTACCAAAGGTCGCTGACGAAAACGGCAGAATTCACACCGACTTCAAGCAAGCGTTGACCGCCACAGGCAGACTTTCAAGCGCAGAGCCTAATTTGCAGAACATTCCAATAAGGACAAAAATGGGCAGGGCGATGCGCAAATTCTTCATTCCAAAAGAAAACTGCATCTTGATAGATGCGGACTACTCTCAAATCGAATTGAGGCTTCTCGCTCATATTTCGGGCGACTACAATATGCAAGAGGCCTTCAACAGAGGCGATGACATTCACACCAAAACAGCCTCTGCTGTCTTTGGCGTACCCGAGGAGCAGGTGACATCGGAAATGAGGAAAAAGGCCAAAGCGGTGAATTTCGGAATAGTTTACGGTATAAGCGGATTCTCTCTTTCAAAGGACATAGGAACAACTCCGAAAGAGGCCACCAGGTATATCAAAAACTACATGCTCAATTATCCCGAAGTAGAACTATATCTCGAAAGAGTAGTAAGCGAAGCGACCGAAAAAGGATATACGGTTACCCCGATGGGCAGACGCAGATATATCCCCGAGCTTACCTCTTCAAACGGAATGATGCGCGCGTTTGGTAAAAGAGTGGCGATGAACGCGCCAATTCAAGGCGCTGCGGCAGATATTATGAAGCTCGCTATGATTAACGTCTATAAGGCTCTTATAAAAGAAAATATCGATGCAAAAATAGTAATGCAGGTTCATGACGAATTGATACTTGAATGCAGTGAAAAGGATAAAGAAAAATGCATTTCCCTCCTCAAACGCGAGATGGAAAACACAGCAAAAATCAGCGTTCCGCTAGTTGTGGACGTAAGCGCAGGTTATAATTGGCTCGACCAAGAATAGCAACATTTTATCGGATTTTGTAAACCTTAAATTACATTTTTGATATTTAAAGGCGTGATTTGAAGAAAAAATTCAAATCACGCCTTTTTCTTTTTTAGGTTATAATCAAGCGTTTCGGAAGAACGAAATTGCTATCAGTCATAGTCTCGCTGCTTATTAAATTGTCCTTTGCTATTTTCTCTTTAGAGGTAGAAAACCTTTTCGCAACCGAAAATAGTGTATCATCGTTTTTAGGAAAATAGACGGTATAAACAGAAGAATCCCGCTTCTTTTCATCGCCATTCTTTTGAATTGACTTGATTTTCATATTTTTTTGGGGCTTGAATACTTCGAGACGGACATCAAGAAGCACGTTAAAGGACAATTTATCTCCGTTAATGACAAAATCTGTATCGAAAACCTGCATCTTTAAATTATATTCGTAATTTTCCGAGAGAACCTGGCATTTTTCCATAGGAAATTCAAATTCACCATTCAGTTTTACAGGCGAATAAACCACCTCATTGTCCTCGTTAATTTCACACGCTACCCCACTAACAGCCAAATTTCCCGCAATTTTCGCCATTTCGTCTTCAAATATCAGCTCGTATCCTTGAAGAGTTGCGCAAGGCTTCAAAACCTCTCTCAACTCCAAAAATCCAAGCTCTTCTATGCTGAATTCAAGAGGTACTGTAACATTTTCGTGCCACATATTCAAAAGCGATTTCGTCTCAAAGGGCGCGTATTCAATCAAGCTATCGTAATTTTTATAGTACGCGTCTTTAACAATCTCAACGCTATCGTTTATACCCGCCTTAGCAAACAGGTCGCAGGAGAGATTCAAATTGATTTTTGATTTATCTTCCTCCGCAATTTTTAAATCGATGTTGGTCAAATTTCCCCAAGCCAATGTCGGCGTGCTTTCATATACTCCTTCAAGCTCGATTCGTTCTTCAAAAGGAATATTTTTCTTTACGGAAAAAATATCTCCGTCACGACGAATTATAGCCCCGATTATATAATCACCGCTAATAACGACTCCATTTGTCTCGGGCTTGCTCTCGGAAATTTTCACGCTTCCGAAGGAGGATATTATTTCAATTTGCGCGCTCGCATCTTCATCCGAATAAAACTCCTCCGAGTATTCATTTTCCTGTTTTGCTCCAAAAATTGACCCGAAGATTTCTACCGTTTCAGTGTCGTATTCAGCCCCATCGACCTCGCATTTTTCCTCCCCGCCTTCAAATTCACACTCAGCGCAACTCAAAACCTTCGCCTTTAAATTGAGCTTTCTCGGTCCTAAAACCCTGTAATTGAAGGATGATACCTCGCTCTCTACACAAGAGTCCTTATACCCGGACATATCCATTGTAAAAACACACTCAAAGTCACATAGAGTGTCTATTTCGCCAACCTCGCCGTCAACGTCTAGATATGTAAGGAAAAATCCAACGCTTCCGGAGCACTCAATTCCGTCCTCTCCCACAAATTTATTTTGAGACACGCACCTGCTTTGAGCAGATAAAACTCTTTTAATCTCCCCCAGATAATCCGGAAGTACGTATTCCACGCTACATTCACATTCCTTTTCGCTTCTCTTATTCATATATTCCTCCTAAAATTGTTGTTTCATTTGAATATATGAATCTCGCTTTCATTTTATGAAAAAAATACGCAACGGAACAAAGCCACGCTGCGTATTTGTTATATTTTTCGCTTCCATAACGGTACAAAATCTTTGTTTTATTATATTTCACGAAAGCCCCATAGACTCCATAAGTCTTTTGTTGAATTCCTCCGCCGTATTATATCCCATTCTTTTTTGTCTGTTATTCATAGCGGCAACCTCTATTACAACGGAGAGGTTTCTACCGGGGCAAACCGGCAGAACGATATTAGGAATTTTAATTCCCAAAATATCTATCGTATCAGATTCAAGGCCGAGTCGGTCGTACATTTTTCCCTGCTGCCAGTTTTCAAGATTGATAACAAGGTCGATTTTTTCAGTCTCCTTAACCGCGCCCATACCAAAAAGCCGCCTTACATCCACTATTCCTATGCCGCGAAGCTCCACGTAGTGTCTTATAATGTCGGGAGCTCTGCCAACGAGAGTGGTAGCAGACACTTTTTTTATTTCAACCGCGTCGTCAGCAATAAGTCTGTGACCGCGTTTTACAAGCTCGATAGCAGTTTCGCTTTTACCCACTCCGCTGTCGCCAAGCAATAAAATACCTTCGCCGTACACCTCAATCAGAACTCCGTGCCTCGTTATTCTCGGGCCGAGCTCTACGTTCAGAAATGCGATTAACGCTGCCATAAACTCCGAGGTATTGAGCGCAGTTCTCATAAGCGGAACGCCATACTTTTCTGCAATATTTACCGTATCCGAAGAAATTTCAAGAGAGGTTGTGACAATTACTCCTACCGGTTTTGAACGAAAGAAATCTTCAAGTCTTTTTATTCTCTCCTCCTTAGGCAGCTGGGCGACGAAAAGATTCTCTACCTTGCCTATAATTTGCAATCTTGCAGCGTCGTAATGATCGTAGAACCCGACCATTTGAAGTCCCGGTCTGTTTACACCGGAATTGTCAATAACGATATTCTCGGGCAAATCCGGCAAATATATAGTTTCCAGTCCGAATTTGTCTATAACCTTTGAAAGCTTTACCGTGTATTTTTCTTCCATCTTTAAAAATCACTCCTTTTGAGTCTATTTTATCACAGGTTTAGGCTTTTTTCAATGGATTTTAGTAAAAAAAGCCTTTTTACTTGAAATGTTCATAAATATTTGATAGAATATAATGTAATAAAATTTATGGGGAATTTCTTAATATGAAGAAAATAATCACTTTTTTGATATTTATTTCGCTTGTATTTTCCTTAATTTCGTGTAATGACAATAAGTATCCCGCGGTGGAAAGCACAGAAGAAGAGCTCAAAACAGTGTATACGATGAAGCTTGACGGGCAAAAATATGAAATAAAATACGAGCTGTACAGAGCCTTATTCATCTCGCTGAAAAACGAGGTTGATAAGGGTGACGATTCGGTTTGGTCGGGCGCGGACAAGGCGAAATATATCGCGCAAATCGACGAGCTGATTATAGACAGGGCTTCTGATATTTTCGCAACCTTTAATCTCTGCAAAAAGAAAAATATCAATATTTACGGCGCTGCATTCGAGGACGATATTCAGCTCTTAATCAAGCAAGGAGTTGAAGGCGGCGGAGAATTTTCAGGCAATATTATCGAAGGATACGGCAGTGATTATGAAAAATACTTAGCCGCGCTTGCGCTCAAAGGAATAAACTATTCCGTGCAGGTTATGCTCCTGCGTTACGCCCTGGCTCACGACGCATTAATTCAGCACTACGTGGGAAACATTGACAGCTATGTAAACGGCATTGGTATGGGCGAGTTGAAATACAGCGACAAGGATATAGAGAATTTTTATTTTGGCGAGGACTGCGTCAGAGTTATTTATACGTACCTTGACAAAAAATATTTCAGCGAAACGGATGCGCAAGAAATGCGCGACAAAGTTGCAGCTTTATCCAGTGCCGACGATGTTGCGAACTACATTATCGGTAACACAACGTCTGGCGCAAGCGACGTAATCAACGGCGTTGTCATCGGAAAATACAGCCTTGATGCCGCATATTACACCGAGATTACAAAATCCGCCTTCGAAATTGATATTGCAGAAACGAGCCAAATTATAAAGGTGAACACTCAAACCGAAGATGGATACGTCTTTCTTTACAGGCTTTACAAGGACGATGAACACTTGAAAAACAGTCACAGCAATATCACCAACGTATATTTGAATAATGAGGTTGGTAAAATTATAAATGAAGAAAAAGCGGGCCTCATTGAGAGCGTCGCGGAAAGCGACTATTCGTCGCAGCTCGATAGGGCGGAGATTGTTAAGTAGAATGAAAAATTTCAATTCAGAAATGACTGTTTTTAACACACGCCCCATTATGTTTTCGGAAATTGCGGACAGCTTGCTCGGCTTTTTCGAAAGTGAGTTCTTCTACAAAATCAACACTACCTCCGACGTACAAAGAGACGACCTTTCACTGCTTTGCGAAGAGGGACTTGCATTTTTTATAAAAACTCTTTTTGATGAGATTTTGGAAGACAATTTTCTGTTTGCCGATGCCTTTACCGACGATGAGGCTCTGAAAATCAACATAAGCTGGAAGGAAGAACGCTCCGTCTCCGAAAAGACGCGCGAAAATCTTGATAAAATCGCAAAAAATTCCGCATTTGACGTTCTTTTCGGCGAAAAGCTCGTCTGCCTGATTTTCACCAACTATGAAGCGAAGGCAATTACGGTCTACGCAAAGCAAACAAAAAATCTTTCGCGCTATCTCAAACACGCCTTTTTTACATAATTTGCAACTAATAATAACCCCCAAAAATGTGAAAACTATTTTTAGAAATGATTTTCATTTGGGGGTTGTTTTATATATGAAAAAGAGCAAAAAAAGCATCTCTGCTATGATGCTTTTAATTATATATGTTTTTCTGCTTATACCTATCAATGCGAGCGCGACGCTTACAAATAATTACGCAGAAAAGACGGATATTATAGCAAATAAGTCAACAAATATTGACATTTCATCAAGAATTTACGAAAGCATCTTTGGAAAAGACGAAGCAAAAACAAACGCAAAGCCACGTCTGATTGTGGGTGGCGACGCCTTTGGAATTAAAATAAACGAGCAGCATCCGAGAGTATGCGAGACAAATGGAAAAAGCGAGCTGAAAATCGGAGATTTGATTTTAGAGCTTAACGGCAAAGAAATATCATCATACAAGGACGTTGACAGAATTCTCAGCGAGTTCGAGGGTGTGAATTTACAGGCTAAAATTCTTCGCGACGGGAAGGAAACGAGCATTACTCTACACCCGGATTTTACAGACGGCAAGGCGCGGCTCAACGTAAGCTTGAAGCAAAGCAACATCGGAATTGGAACAATCACGTTTATAAATCCCTACACTAACGAATTCGGGGGACTCGGCCACGGTGTCTGCGACACCTCGGGAGAGCTTTTTGAGGTGAGCGACGGTGTTGCTACCTCGGTAATTATTACAGGTGTAAAACGCGGAACGCAGGGCAAGCCCGGCGAGCTGTGCGGAGCGCTCGGCAAGGGCGTTCTCGGGGAAATTCGAATCAACAGCCACGAGGGTGTTTTCGGCAGGCTCAACTGTGAGCCGCTAACCGATGCAGAAACTGTGGAAATCGGCGAAAGAAACAGCGTAAAGATAGGCAAAGCGCAAATTATCAGCACCCTGAAAAACGGCAAAAAAGCCACCTACGACATAGAAATAACCGACGTTGACTACACCTCCGATACGTCAAAATCCTTCAAAATCAAGGTCACCGACGAGGCGCTGATTGCAATAAGCGGAGGAATTGTCCGCGGAATGTCAGGCAGCCCAATTATCCAAGACGGAAAGCTTGTGGGTGCGGTAACGCATGTGATGGTAGCAAATCCAACTGAGGGATACGGTATCTTCATAGAAAACATGTTAAATGCGGCAAATAATCAGTCACAACAAAAGGCTGCCTAAGGCGCAGTGACTCACGTTATACTCCTTTGCGGTGCAAGCGTTGCCGCTTGGTGCGTTGCACTCTGCTCGTCTTTTAACGAGCCACCGCGGAGCAATCTGCGCTCACTCGCTCACAAGCAAGC
>JAZUPQ010000149.1:0-5124 GCA_045605265.1 Eubacteriales bacterium
ATCGTCAACACGCAGTGTTGTATCTCATTAAGCCGCAGGGAAATGCACGCTGGTGCGTGATGAGATACAGCCCCAACGGGGCTGATGATATGCACCGCACTTCGTGCGGTGATGATATACCAAGCCTGCGGCTTGGATAAAAAAAGAAGTAACTTTTGGTAGACAAAAGTTACTTCTTTTTTGGCAGGGGTAGCTGGATTTGAACCAACGAATGCAAGAGTCAAAGTCTTGTGCCTTACCGCTTGGCTATACCCCTATATTAACAAGCGTAGACTATTTTATCATAAAGTTTTAATTTTGTCAATGTTTTTTTAAAATTATTTTTAGAAAAAATCACTGACCGTCAACACTTTCCGACATTTCTCTTGCGATTTTGGAATACTCATTCAGCAGCTGCAAAAAATCGTCGTTTCCTTCGATTACGATTTCGTTTTTAACGTTCAATTCGTCGGCATAAATCGTGATAACGCTCTCGGGAAAAAGAGTGGGGCAAAAGGAATAAACATAATTTCCGCGGTGCAGTTTATGAGCGGCGCGTTCCTTTTTGCTTTCCCTTTTTACTTCCGTAATGCTGGAAAGCATCACTCTGCAAAGAAGCGAGCGTTTTTTACCTACTGCCTGACTTACAAGAAAGAGGGGGACACCGCTTGAATCAATCATAATTTCATAACAGTATTTGCAGGCAAGATACTTATTGTACACCGTGAGCGCGGCAGTGATAAACACAAGGGCGACAAGGCCGAAGATTCCTTTGTACTTGTCAAAGACAAAATAAGTAACCATAAAAATCGCCGCCAGAAAGAAGAGAGACAGTATAACGTAGCTTGCGTTTTTGTTTTGTTGCTTCGGTGAAATTGAAAATTCCTTTATCATTCCGCCGGTTTTTCTCCTTTTGATATTTTATAACTGTCAAATCTTGAATAGTTCTCGTTGTTTTCGTATATACAAATTCGATACGGGGTATCGTTCTTTGAGCCGTTTACGGTGATTTCAAGCCTAATCCAATTCGCGTCCTCGAATTCAACGTCTGAAAAGGCGAGCTTGATGTAATGATACATATATTTTGATTCATAATTTGTATAGGTGAGATTTTCGCAGACCCTTCCGTTGTTGTCAACGAGCTTGTAAGAGAACAAATCCTCGCTTCCGCCGACGAGGTCGGACAGATTATGCTTTTTTTGAATTTCCTCTATGGCCGACTGATTGTATCTGACGGACACTTGGAGCTCTCCCGCCTCTTTTACAACAATTAAATTATCGCAAAAAAAGTTAGCAAAATCAGGGTTGTCGTAGGGTGCTCTCAGCGTCTGCGTTTCAGCGTTAATATCACCTTCGTTTGCGTTATAATACTCGCTCAGCCTGTCTGTAAAGTAGATGTTTTTCATACTTGCAGGATAGGTTTTGAAAATAAAAAGCCTAAAACCTAAAATTGCAATAATACTTATGCAGACGACCGCAACTATCGTTTTGATAACAGTACCGACAATTCCGCTTTTTTTGGTTTCTTCGTATTCTCGGTCGTCGTAATCGCCGTACCTTTCCAAATCTTCCATTTGATTTCTCCGATTTCAATACATTATGAAATAATTCTATCAAAAAATACACGCAAAGTCAAGTGAAAGCCGATTATTTTACATTTTAAACAATAAATATTAATATTGACAAAAGATATTTAAAATGATAGAATAGGAAAGTAAAAAGAAATATCTGCCCGTAGCGTAGCTGGATAACGCACAAGACTCCGACTCTTGAGATCGTAGGTTCGAATCCTATCGGGCAGGCCAACGGAAAACCGAGAGGATTCGAAGGGGAGCGGAAGTGAATGACGATTGATAATCGTCAGAGCCGCGGAAGACCGAGCGCGCAGTTCGCGCGAGACCGAATCCTATCGGGCAGGCCAAGGGGAAACCGTATCTGACTGCTACAATCTTTTTGCGTATTCTTTTATAGTTATGAAGTTTTGCAAATGACGAAAAACACCGTAAACAAAAGAGGAAATGTTGAATGAAATCCATAAAAGATATTTTCAAAATAGGTAAAGGCCCGTCAAGCTCTCACACAATGGGACCTGCGAAAGCTATGGAAATTTATGTGAAAGATCACCCCGACGCTTCGTCTTACGAGGTTGAGCTTTTCGGCTCGTTATCCGACACGGGTAGGGGGCACGGTACCGATAAAGCCATTGAAATGATGACCAACGGCAAACCGGTGAATATAATTTTCAATTCCAAAGAGAGAAATCTGCCCCACGAAAATACAATGGATATTTATAGCATCAAAGACGGGAAAAGATGCGATAAAATGCGAGTTATGAGTATCGGCGGCGGCGACATAAAAATAGAAGGCGCAGAGGACGATAAAAAAGCGGATATCTACCCGGAAAGCACCTTTTTAGAGATATCCGAATACTGTAAAAAAAACGGAATCCGCATAAGCGAATTTGCTTATATGCGCGAGGGTGAGAGCATACACGAATTTCTTAACGAAGTTTGGGCAGTAATGAAAAATTCCATTCGCGAAGGACTTACGACCTCGGGAATTTTGCCCGGAGGACTCGAAGTTGAGCGAAAAGCGCAGCAACTTTACAATAAACGCCATATCGACGAGCGAGAAGTAACGAGAGAAAACAGATTGGTTTGTTCTTATGCCTACGCAGTGAGCGAGCAAAACGCGGATAACGGTACGATAGTTACCGCCCCGACCTGCGGCTCTTGCGCGGTGCTTCCGTCGGTTTTGAAATATATGCAGGAAAAACACGGCTTTTCTGACAAAGAAATTTGTAACGCCTTGGCGGTGGCGGGTATAATAGGAAATCTGACAAAAACCAACGCCTCCATAAGCGGCGCGGAATGTGGCTGTCAAGCCGAAATAGGAACTGCCTGTTCAATGGCATCCGCAGCTCTCTGCGAGCTTTTTGAAATGGGAATAGACCAGATTGAATACGCCGCAGAAATAGCTTTTGAGCATCACTTGGGACTTACCTGCGACCCAATTTGCGGTCTAGTGCAAATTCCTTGTATAGAGCGTAACGCCGTTGCTGCTATGAGAGCGATAAACGCTATGAGCCTTGCAAATTTCCTCTCAGGCTCGAGAAAAATTTCTCTTGACCTGGTAATTAAAACGATGTACGAAACGGGTAAAGACCTCTCGCACATATACAGAGAAACTGCCGAGGGCGGTCTTGCAAAATTATACAAGAGGGAAAGTAATGGATAAGAAAAAAATTGACAGAATAAACGAACTTGGTAGACTTTCGAAGGAAAGAGAATTAACAGAGAAGGAAAAAGCAGAGCAGAAATCGCTTCGCGAGGAATATTTAGCATACTTTCGCAGCGAGCTCCGTGGGAAAAAATAATTATGGCAAACTGTTGTATCTGTAACAGAGAAGTAAACGCCGAAAAGGCATCTATACTCACCCTCGGGGCGATGGGAGCTCCCAAATATCTCTGCGAGGAGTGCGAGGCCGAGTTTGAAAAGGCGAATTTGAGCCGCGATGTTGAAGAAATCGGAAGGGCTATGGAGAGCATAGGCAATAAAATGGCGACAAATAACGCCGTCGGCAAGCTCGTCTTCAATACAGTAAATGAGATTTTCGAAAAGGCGGGAAAGCGCGCAAGCGAAATCAAAAACGGTACTTACGATTTTTCCGATGATAAACCCGTCGAGATAACCGAGGAGGAGGAAGAAATTCCCGAAGAACTCCGCGAGAGTAAGGAAGATATTGAAAGAGAAGAAAAAGAGCAAGTCCGCAACGAAAAAATCGACAAAATTTTGACCATTGTATGCGCCGTTGCTTTGGGCGCAGTTGCTGTCTGGCTGATATACAAAATTATATCCGGAATGTTCTGAAAATTAATAAAAAGCACCCCCTTTGCATAGTTATTGTAAAAGGGGGGCTTTTTATGTTGATTTCTTATCTTTT
This sequence comes from Eubacteriales bacterium, assembly GCA_045605265.1. Classification (GTDB taxonomy): domain Bacteria; phylum Bacillota; class Clostridia; order Oscillospirales; family CAG-272; genus UBA1740. The sequence continues at coordinate 3,923 of JAZUPQ010000149.1, forward strand.
GCCTGTTATGATTTTTTGCTTTTCCTTGTATTTTCTGATAAAATTAAAATTCTTCTTCATACTGAAGCCAATAAAAATTATGCGTAAAATGTTACACGCCCTGGGGGATAAACGCGCGAGGCGCTCGCTTTGCCTTGCCCTTGCAGGTACACTTGGCGTTGGAAATATAGTAGGCGTCTCGATAGGAATAATAATAGGCGGAGCAGGGTGCGTTTTTTGGATTTTCATATCCGGCTTTTTTTCTGCCGTTCTGAAATATTGCGAGTGCGCGATAAGCGGCGATATGATGGACGGAAATATCAGCGGAATGAGCAATACAATCAAGAAAACCTTTAAAAAAGGCGGCAAACCCCTCTCTCTGATTTATTCGCTCCTAACTCTCCTTTTATCTTTGACAATGGGCAGTATTTTACAGGTAAATGCGGTCAGCTCTTCGCTTAAAGAGAGCTTTGAAATTCCCCAGCTTGTAACCTCTCTCGCCTTCTCGGTATTAACCATCGCGGCGCTCACCCTTTTTGCGAAAAGAATATCGACTCTCACCGAATATATAATCCCCGCAACCACCCTGTTTTACATAGTAATAATGCTCTCTGTTTTGCTTTCCAATGCAGAAAATCTACCCTATGCTATTTCAAAAATATTGAGCGAAGCCTTTGATTTCAAGGGCGCGTACGGAGGCTTTTTAGCAATCTTGACTTCCAAAGCCATAAAAGAAGGCTTTGCGCGAGGGCTTTTGTCCAACGAGTCAGGCGCAGGCACCTCCGCTATGGCGCAAACCAGCGAGGGCGGAGACCTCTCGCTTGTGGGACTTATGGGAATTTGCGAGGTGCTCTTTGACACTACTATTTTGTGTACGCTGACAGGCTTGGCTATCGTGAGCGGTTCGCAGGATTTCCCGAGCTTTTCCACCGGCACGGACCTCATTATAAGCTCAGTTGAAAATTCTCTTGGGCGCACAGTGGCAAATTTCATTCCGCTTTTGATATTTTTATTCGCCTTTTCGACGGTTGTCTGCTGGTATTTTTACGGGAGCAACAGCTTCACTTTTATTACGGGGCGAGGTGAGCAGGCATATAAAATTATGTTTATTCTCAGCGTCGCTTTTGGATTTTTAGCTCCGATTAGAAAAGTTGTGCTTTTCAGCGACTTTTTGCTGTTTTTTATGACGCTTTTAACCCTTATAACGTTAAAGAAAAATTCCG
>JAZUPQ010000150.1:0-30028 GCA_045605265.1 Eubacteriales bacterium
TTTTTCATTATTGCTCAGAACCGATTCAAAAGCTCCATAGTTCTTCTTGTTATTTCTCCACAGTAAGAATTAATAATTTTCCTGTCTTACTTCAAAATAAGCCTGTGGATGTGCACATACCGGACAAAGCTGTGGCGCTGCTGCTGCCATTACGATATGACCACAGTTACGGCATTCCCACATAACCACTCCGCTCTTTTCAAATACAGCTTTTGTTTCTACGTTCTTAAGTAATGCACGATATCTTTCTTCATGGTGTTTTTCGATAGCTGCTACTCCACGGAATTTTTCAGCAAGTTCCGCAAACCCTTCTTCGTCTGCTTCTTTTGCCATTCTGTCATACATATCTGTCCACTCATAATTTTCGCCTTCTGCAGCTGCTTTTAAGTTCTCTTCTGTGTTACCAAGCTCGCCTAACGCTTTAAACCAAAGCTTTGCGTGTTCTTTTTCGTTGTCTGCCGTCTTTAAAAACAAAGCTGCAATCTGCTCATAGCCTGCTTTTTTTGCAACAGACGCAAAATATGTATACTTATTTCTCGCCTGGGACTCGCCTGCAAAAGCAGCTTCAAGATTCTTTTCGGTCTGTGTTCCCGCGTATTTGTTTTGGGGTTTGATTTCCACAAGCTTATCGCCTTTTGCCTTGCAAACAGGACATACGGGCTCTACGCCTTCCTCAACCTCAAACTCTACCTTGCATACTAAGCACTTATACTTTTTCTTCATTTTTTTGTACCTCTCGTTTATATTTTTCGTTTGTATATTAGTTTTTGATATGCCAATCTCTAAGGATTCTTGTGATTTTATCACTTACAGACTAGAATCAATATGATTATAACACAGATTTATTCGATTTTCAAGTAATATATAACCATATTTGGTAAAATTTGTGTTGTTTTATTTTTACCTCTATGGTATAATATGGTTGAGCGTTTTTATCAAAATCCAAGAAAACTGACAATACTGATCATTTTGGAGGAATTTATGTCTTATAAGGATAGGGAAAAAACCATACTTGATTATTTGCAAAAGCACAAAACCGCAACAATAAGCGAGCTTTGTAACGAGTTGTTCGTCAGCGAACCTACTATGCGACGCGACCTAGCCAAGCTTAACGAGACGGGCAAAATTATCAGAACCTACGGCGGAGCGAGTTGCAGAAACGAGCTGTGCGAAAACCTGCCGCACTCATACAGAGAAAAGGAGCATTCGGAAGAAAAGGTTTTGATTGCCAAAAGATGCTTGGAGCTGATACGCGACGGCGATACGGTTATGGCAGACGCCTCCTCAACGGTAGATGCTCTCATACAGCTTTTAAGTTCAAAATCCTCTATCGTGCTTATTACAAATAGCGCAAAAGCTCCCCTGACGCTCTCCGACACAGGAATAAAAATCTTTGTCAGCGGTGGCGAAATCGCGCAAAATACATACGCCTACGTAGGAAGCTACTCAGAAAACTTTATTCGCTCATTCAATGCGGATATTTGTTTTTTCTCAATAAGAACGCTGACGAAGGACGGACTTCTGACAGATAACGCGGTTCTTGAAAACGCAATTCGCAAGACTATGCTTTCAAGATCAAGAAAAAAGGTGTTGCTAATGGACTCTAAAAAAATTGGAGCGCCCTGCATAAATACACTCTGCTCCATAGACGATATAGACTATATAGTTTGTGAAAAAGACATATCGCAAATCATACCCGAACTCAAAGACAAATTAATCGTTGTATAAAAAAACAGACGGAAATCTTACGATTTTTCCGTCTGTTTTTTGCTTTTTTGTAAATATTTATTTACTTTTTATTTGTTTTTATCAAACACCGTTCTTTGCGCGGCGAAGGCTCTCCGCCTCTGTGCAACCGTTGGAAGCAACGTGGCCTTGAAGAGGAACGAGCTTTTCGTGAATTGCATCGATAATCCAAGAAGCCTGTGGGAAGAAGAACTCATCAAACTCAAATGGAGGTGTTATCCAGTTGCGTGCGCCAACCACTACCGGCGGAGCATCAAGGTCATCAAAGCAAAGCTCGGTAATATTCTTTGCTATATCGTTCATAAACGAGCCGCGCGCGCAAGCGTCGGAAACGAGAACAACTCTGCCCGTTTTCTTTACAGACTCGATAATCTTGGTATAGTCAAGCGGAACAAGCGAGTGAATGTTTATGATGTCTGCTTCCATTGAATATTTTTCGCTCAACTGCTTTGCTGCGTCAACTGCGCGGTAAAGAGCAGCTCCGATTGTAAGAATTGTTACATCCTTACCGTCGCGAACCTTGTTTACGTCGCCGATCTCAATTTCATAACGCTCTTTCGGAACGCCGCCATCGTGGAACTGTTCTCCAACGTCGTAAATTCTCTGACTCTCGAAGAATACAACGGGGTCGGTGCCTTTAAGAGCAGACTCCATAAGTCCCTTTGCTTCCCAAGGTGTTGCGGGGAAGCAAACTTTAAGTCCGGGGATATGAGCGCAAAGAGCAGTCCAATCTTGGCTATGCTGCGCGCCGTATTTTGAACCAACCGATACGCGAAGCACGACAGGCATTTTAAGGATACCCGCAGACATCGCCTGCCTTTTTGACATCTGATTGAAGATTTCGTCTCCCGCGCAGCCGATGAAATCTGCGTACATAAGTTCTACGAGAGCGCGTCCGCCGGATACTGCGTAACCAACCGCTGTGCCGACAATAGCTGCCTCTGCAATAGGTGAGTTAAACAAACGACAATGCGGGAATGCGTCCATCATACCGCGGTAAACGGCAAACGCACCGCCCCAGTCACGGCAGTCTTCACCGTAAGCGATAAGAGTTGGATCTTCATAAAATCTGTCGTAGATAACCTCTGACAAAGCGTCGCGGAGATTAAAGAGCTTCATCTTGGAAACAGGCTTGCCGTCCACGATGGGGCAACGCTCTTTTTCCTTAATCTTCTTGTATGCCGGAACTTCTGCCAAGGGCATATTAACCTCAGGCTCACGATCATCAAGCTTTTCAATCTTCTGATTGGAGAACATAAGTCTTTCAACTACCGCAGGATCTTTATTGAAATCAACGTAGGGACTGATCGAAACATCGGACGCAGCCTTGCAGATTGTGGTCATACGCTCGGTTGTTTCTGCAAGAATTTCCTCGAATTTAGAGTCGCTTGCAACACCTGCCTCAATAAGTCCTTTACGGTATGTGATAATCGGGTCGATTTCACGCCAAGCATCGATTTCCTCTTTCGTACGGTACGCGTTTTGGTCGGAGGTTGAGTGACCTGAGTAACGGTATGTAAGAGTATCGAGAAGAACCGGGCCTTCACCCTTGCGAAGTATTTTGAGCTTTCTCTCCATCGCATCGATAACCGCAAGAGGATTGAATCCGTTTATGCGTTCTGCGTGGAATTGTGTGGGGGATACGCCCGAGCCGATACGGGCAAGCATATCGTAGCCCATGGTTTCACCGCGGGTTTGGTCGCCCATTCCGTAAGAGTTATTGAATACGTTATAGAGAATCGGCATACCGCCCTTGTGACTTTCCCAAAGCGTATTGAACTGATCCATAGCGGCGAAGTTCATCGCTTCCCAAACAGGACCGCGAGCCATAGAGCCGTCGCCGGAGTTACAAACTACAATACCCTGCTTATCATTGATTTTCTTAAACAGAGCTGCGCCCGTTGCAATAGCGGCAGAGCCGCCAACGATGGCGTTGTTGGGATAAATACCGAAGGGGAGGAAGAAAGCATGCATTGAGCCGCCCATACCCTTGTGGAAGCCTGTATCACGGGCAAAAATCTCGGAAAGCGTTCCGTAAAGAATAAAACGGATAGCAAGCTCCTTAACGTCGCTTACAGGACCGAGCTTTTCGGTTGCGCGAAGAGCCGAACCTCCAAGGAAGCCCTCCATTATCGTCATAAGCTCTTGCTCGCTTAATTTATGAATACAGGAAAGAGCCTTAGCCAAAATTTCAGAGTGGCTGCGGTGAGAACCGAAGGAAAAGTCGTTTTGATCAAGAAGATAAGCCTGACCGACCGCCGCCGCCTCCTGACCTATTGAAAGGTGGGCCGGTCCGGGATAGGTTGTTTCAATTCCGTTATATACACCCTGGGTTTTGATTTGATTGAGCATTGACTCAAACTCACGAAGAACGGCTATGTCACGGTAGATGCGAATAAGGTCGTCATCGCTGTAACGGCTTCTTTCTTCTTTTATGGTTTTTTTGTAAGTATTTACAGGGATATTCTTAAATGTGATCTTACCGGGCGCTAAGGTTTCGCCCGGGTCTACAAATAGATTCTTTGGCATATTTATTTCTCCTTAATTAATTATATATGAAATATTGCTTCGCGTATAATTTCCGCAACCGTTGGATGTGGGAATACCAGCTTTTTGAGACGAGTCGGTGTGAGCTCTGTATCTATCATCATTGTGGCAGTCATAATTATTTCGGATGCGTAAGAGCCAACCATATGACAGCCCACCAGTCTATTCTTTTCCGTGTCTACAACGAGCTTAATAAAACCTTTTCCGCCCTCGGTTTCAGCCAGATAACGTCCTGCGTAAGACATAGGCAGCTTTACTTCCTTAACCTTCATACCCTTTTCTTCTGCGGCTTCCTTGCTGTAACCGACGCTTGCAACCTCGGGGTCTGTGTAAATAACCGACGGGATTACATCGTAGCGCATTTCGTCCGTCTTGCCAAGCATATGGTTAACGGCAACCTCTGCCTCTCTGTACGCGGTATGAGCGAGCATAAGCTTTCCGTTACAGTCGCCGATTGCGTAAACGCCCGACACGTTTGTGCAAAGATGTCTGTCGGTTTTTATTGCCGCTCTATCCATATCGAGCTGTAAGCTTTCTATACCAATTCCGGCGGTTGACGGCTTACGTCCTGCGGAAAGAAGAACCTTATCGCAAGCGATTTCCTTCTTCTCGCCGTTTTCTTCATATACGACGCTTCCGTTTTTTACTTCAAGTACCTTACAGGAAAGTTTGAATACCATTCCGCGTTTTACGAACGCATCCTGAATAATCTTGCAGATTTCGGCATCTGTCGCTCCTGCGATTTTAGGCATCATTTCAATAACCGTGACCGCAACTCCGACGCTTGCAAAATAGTAAGCCATTTCAAGTCCGATTACTCCGCCGCCGATAACGACGAGATTTTTCGGAAGAGTTTTTTCATCAAGAACCTCTCTGTTTGTAACCACGAAACCGCTCGCAAGTCCCTCTTTAAGTCCCGGAACCGGCGGAACTACGGTTTCTGAGCCGGAGGCAATAGCAAGACGCTTGCCTACGTAGAGCTTTCCGTCTGCTTCTACGGAAAATCCCTCTGCAACCTTGCCCTTTACTACTGCGTTTGCACTCACGACGGTAACCTTGTTACCTTTCATAGTAGCGCCGACGCCGCTTACGAGAGTATTTACTACCTTATTTTTTCTGTCTACCACCTTTGCGTGATCGTAAGCAACTCCCGTAACCGTCACGCCAAAAGCCTCGCTTTCCTTAGCGTGTCTATACATTTTTGAAGAATTCAAGAATGTTTTCGTTGGAATGCAGCCCTCGTTAAGACAGGTTCCGCCGAGCGCCTTTTTTTCAAACACGGCAACTTTCATACCGCCCTGAGCCGCGCGCTCTGCGCAGAGATAGCCGCCAGGGCCGCCGCCTACTACCAATAAATCAAAAATTTCCATATAGTCTCTCCTTATTTAGCGAGAAGCGCAGTAAAGCGTTCAAGATTTTCGCCAAGCTCTTTAAGGAAACGGGATGCGGGCGCGCCGTCTATCGCTCTGTGATCGTAAGTAAGGCTGAGAACCATTGCGGGATAGATTTCAATAGCGCCGTTCGCGCCTTTTCTTACACGGTCGGTCGCACAGCAAACTCCGAGTATTCCCGTTTGAGGTGGATTGATAACGGGGGTAAACGACTCAATTCCGAGGTTTCCAAGATTTGAAACGGTGAAGCTTCCTCCCGTGAGCTTGTCAGGACTGATATTGCCCTCTCTGCACTCGGCGGCAAGCTTTTTAACCTCCTTGGAGATTTCAAGAAGACTCATCTCGTCCGCGTGGAAAAGAGTTGGAACCATAAGTCCTCTGGGCGTATCAATAGCAACGCCGAGATTAACGTGCTTAAATTTGCGAATGTTGTTGTCGTCAAGCATATGCGCGTTAAGGTCGGGGTAACTCATAAGCGTTCTTGAAACTGCATAGAGAACTATATCGCCAAGGGTAATTCCGGCGTATTCGCCCTCTGCTGATTTGAGCATTTTTCTGTATTCGAGAATAGTTGTCGCGTCGAAAGAAGAATTGTGAGTAAGCTGAGCCATTGTTGAAAGAGAGTTGTGCATAGATTTGCTGATCGCTCTGCGGATTCCGCTGAACTTCTCGTCTACGTACTGTGTATCGTCTATAACGGGCGCGCTCGTTGCGGCAGGCTCGCAAGCCTTCTTCTCCGCTACAACGGGATTTTCCATAAGATTTCTTACATCTCTCTCGATAATTCTTCCATTAGGGCCTGTTGCGGTCGCGAGAGTGGCGTCAACTCCTGCTCTTTCCGCAAGCTTTTTCGCTCTCGGCGAGACAGCAACCTTTCCTTCAACCGCGGTGCTTTCAACAGGTTGAGCAGGCTCTGCCTTTTTTTCCGGTTCTGCCGCTATAACAGGAGCTGCCTGTTCTTCCGCAGGCGATGAGCCTTCGGGACGAAGAGCCGAGCAATCCTCTCCTGCGCTTCCTATTGCGCATACGTTCACAAGACAGGGAACTTCATCCCCATCGTTATAGAAAATTTCAAGCAAAGTTCCCTCTGCGGTAGATTCACATTCAAAACTTGCCTTGTCGGTTTCATAGGTGAAAAGAATATCTCCAACCTTTACCGAATCTCCAACTTTTTTCTCCCACGTGCCGATAATACAACTTTCAACGGTTATACCGGCCTTGGGCATAATCACAGCGTTTGCCAAAATCAAACCTCCTAAAAATTTTATTCCGACTAATTATAACACGTTATAACATTTATGTCAATGCGTTTATAAAATATTTTTCCTTTTCTTTATAGAATTTTCACCCCTGATGATATCGCGTTTTTCTCAAAAGCTTCGGGCAAAGAGCCGTCGCTGATTATGTAATCCACATCGGATACGCTCGCAAAGGTGAAGGGCATAATCCTTTTGAGCTTATCCGCGCCAAACATAACGATGCGGGTTCTCGCCTTTTCAATCACCAGTTTTTTTATCTGCATATCCGCCTCCGTTCCGCAGGTAAATCCGTTCTCAAGAGAGCAACCCGAAACGCCGATGAACGCGATATCTATGTTCATTTTTGAAAGCAAATTAAGGGTGTTCATACCCGAAACGGACAGGTTTTTTCTGTTCATAGTGCCACCGCACAAATTAACCGTGCAGTTCTGCAATTTACAGAGTTCAAGGGCGACATTCGGACTTACGGTAATAATATTCAGGTCTATATCCGGTAGATTTCTCGCGAGAATCAGGCTCGAAGTTCCTGCGTCAAGGAAAATAGAGCTCTGCGGTTTTATGAGCTTTAACGCCTTTTTCACCATCGAAATTTTGCCCGTGCTGTTCTCTTTAAGCCGAATATTGAACTCTATGTCCTCGGGGTGATGAACCGACTTAACTCCTCCGCGGTATTTCGTTATTATTCCCATTGATTCAAGGGTGTTTAAATCTCTGTGCAGAGTCATCAGAGATATATCGGGAAAAATCGCCATCAATTCCTTTATCGTAGCCACGTTTTTGCTCTCGATGTAGCGTTTGATTTGTTCCTGTCTTAAAAGATTCATAATTTCTCCGTTTCAATTTGTATTTTTTTAACATTTTATAACATAATTATATCATACAAAAAGCATAAAGTCTATTGACAAGTTTCACAAAAAGAAGTAAAATATTTACGGAATTTAACTAATAAAGGAATAATTATGATAGAAAATTTGAAGTATTACATAAGTAACTCCTTTGACCCCTACGAAAATCTCGCAACAGAGAAATATCTTTTTGACTCGCTCGACGAAGGGACGCTTATCGTTTATTTATGGCAAAACCGCAACACCGTGGTAATCGGAAAAAACCAAAACGCTCTCGCGGAATGTAGAGTAGAGCTATTGAAGGAGGAAGGCGGACTTCTCGCAAGACGGCTTTCGGGCGGGGGGGCGGGATTTCACGACCTTGGAAATTTGAACTTCACCTTTCTGGCTTTTGATGAAAATTTTGACCTGGAAAAGCAAATGAGGGTGATAAAAGAAGCCTGCGCTCTCGCCGGAATAGAGGCGGAAATTTCAGGTAGAAACGATATTTTAGCAGACGGACGCAAATTTTCGGGGAACGCGTTTTACCACAGCAACGGAAGATCGTATCACCACGGAACTCTACTCATCAACTCAGATAAGGAAAAAATCCAAAAATACTTGACTCCGCCAAAAGCAAAAATCGAAGCCAAGGGAGTAAAATCCGTAAAGTCAAGAGTTGTGAACCTTTCCGAGCTTTCAGCCAAACTTAACTGCGAGGATATGAAAAGAAATCTCATATCCGCATCTCAGAGCGTGTACGGTGTTACTGCCGAAATCTTTACGGATATGAATTCTGAAAAGATTTCGGAGCTCGCAGAGCAGTACAAGGATTGGAATTATGTATACGGCATATCGTTCCCTTTTGATGTTTCAATGACGGAACAGCTCGGTTTTGGAAACCTTAATTTACAATTCAGAATCAAAAACAGAAAAATAGAGGGTGTGAAGGTCTACACGGACGCTCTGGATATTTCCATTTCCGACAGACTGACTTCGGCTCTCGAAGGACTGAATTTTGATTATGCCGAAATGAGCGAAGCAATCTCTCATGCACTCTCTTGCGATGTTGCGAGAGAAATAAACTCAATGCTGAAAAATGGAATATTTTTATAGCGGACGCGCGCCGTGCGAAACCTTTTTATCTTAACATTCTTACGCAAAAAAACGGAGACACCGAGTATTTTCTCGACATCTCCGTTTTTTTGATTCGCGCTCAAATCGGCAGCGTTTTATAATCAGTAGTTTTCTGCGTGAATTTCAAAATAGCTCTTCGGATGTTGGCAGGTGGGGCAGACTTCGGGAGCCTTTGTTCCAATCACCAAATGACCGCAATTTCGGCACTCCCAAATCTTGACTTCGCTCTTTTCAAAAACCGCGCCGTTCTTCACGTTTTCAAGCAAGGCCCTGTACCTTTTCTCGTGTTCCTTTTCAACTCCGGCAACAAGGCGAAATTTCTCCGCCAAATCGTGGAAGCCCTCCTCGTCAGCAGTTTTAGCAAAACCGTCGTACATATCCGTCCACTCGTAATATTCACCCTCTGCGCCGTTCAAGAGGTTTTCGGCAGTACCTGCCAGCCCTCCGAGCTCTTTAAACCACAGCTTTGCATGTTCTTTTTCATTGTCGGCGGTCTTCAAAAACAGAGCGGCAATCTGCTCATATCCCTCTTTTTTTGCCACCGAAGCGAAGTAGGTGTATTTATTTCGCGCTTCGGATTCTCCGGAAAATGCGGCTTGCAAATTTTTTTCAGTCTTTGTTCCTGCGTACTTGGAGCTTGATTTCAATTCTTGAAGCTTATCTCCCTTCGCCTTGCAGACCGGGCAGACCGGCTCAATTCCATACTGCGCTTCAAAAACGACGCCACAAACTAAGCATTTAAATTTTCTCATTTTCGTCTCCTTTTTAATTTTGGTTAGTGTAATTTTTCCCATAAGAAAATTTTTTATACCCAATATTTTCCTGTATTTTCACAGTTAAATAAATTAAAAAAAGCCGCGAAAAATTTCGCGGCTTTCGGTCTTTTATTCAAATTTGTCGAATGGGAGAGTGTTATCTCCGTCGTCGTCTTCTTGTTGGTTATCGTCGTCACCTGCGTTGTTATTTGAGTCGTCATCACCGCCGTTTTCGTCGGAGTTGCCGCCGCCTTGGTTGTTGGCGTCGTCTTCGTCGTTGTCGTTGTTGTCAGACTCGTTGCCGCCGTTATCCTGCTGGCCGTTATTGTCGTTGTTATTCTCGCCGTCATCACTCGGAGTACAAGCGGAGAGAGCAAGAGCCGCCGCCACAAGAAGTATCAATAAGAGTTTTTTAATGTACGTTGCCATATTCGATTTTATCCCCTTCTCCGTCAAATCCGTTCGAAGAAGTTATGATATCGTCATTGACGTTTATAATTTCAATCTCTATCGGGGAATATTCGTTACGAGTCATTTTGTTTCCCCCTTATTTGCTTGCTTGATAAGCAACAGCAGCCGCACCGTAGTTGTTAAGAGCGATTGCAAGGTTCTTCATATACGTTGTGCTTGCATTAACGGACATATTCTGGCAGTATGCATATACGTTGTAGTTAACCGTCTGTACTGCTTCACCATTAACGCAAAGCGTAATTATCAAATCCTCGCCAAATTTGGTTGCGAGTATGCCGTTTGATCTTACACTGTACGTTCCGTCACCGTTATTTGTAAAGTCAGAGAAGGAAGCGCCGCCAATCTTAACTGTAACGCCCTCGATTGTGTCTGCCTTAAAGGTTACAACCAATTTATTTACGTTGTCAAAGTGAACTTTAAGTTCTGTAACGGATTTGTTTTCGTCGGAGGATGCGCCGATGATTCTCACATCTTCGGTTTCAACCATTTCGCCAAATTCGCTAACCTCTTCCTCGTTCACGAACTTATTCGCTGCTTCACCGTATGCGATAAGAGCCTCAACAGCAGCAACGAGAGCGTTGTGCTTAGCTTCGGTCGTTTCGCCCTTGTCAAGCTTCGCTTGAGAAGCAGTTACCGTGTTAAGAGCGTTTTGTTTTACGCTGTAACCATCGTGAACTGCGATTACATCGCCCTTATAAAGAAGTTCGGCCTTGATGTTTGCTGCGATGAATTGAGGAGCTATGTTTCTGAACCAAGCATAGTAAGACTCGTTTACTGCAACTACAACCGACTCGCCGTTCATAGTAAATCTAATCGCGAGGTTTTCTCTTGCAAAGGTTGCGTTTGCGCTTGCCTGATACTTGATATCAAGATCGTCGCCAAGGTTAACAGTAGCGCCCTCAAAACGAGCATTCAATGAGGTGTAGCGAGTTTCGCTGCCGCCCGAAAGAACGTAGAGAGCTATTGCTTTCTGACCTGTATAAGAGCCTGATTTATAATATCTGAAACGGTTTTGATTGGAAGCTGCATTAAATCTCAAATATGAGCCTCCGGCGCCTATGATGTTTACAGTGCCGTCATCATTGAAGGAAATTGTGTTTTTTAATGCACTATCGGATGTACTCAATGCGTTTGAATCACTGGAGTTTCCGATATATTTTCCGGATGCGCTTTGAACGGAGTATCCGCCGTCAATCTCAACGATGTAGAATACGGAAGCCTTCAAGTCAGCGGATGAAGATATAGTGCCGTCGTTGATTGTAACAGCAGTACCATTTCCTACTGCATCCAAGGTTGCAAGAGAACCGTTAAAAGCCAAGCTTCCGTCTTCATAAACAATTAAGTACGCGCCGCCGCTTACGATAGAATCAGTAGAAGTAACCTTCTGGAATGCTTCTGCTCCGGAGGATTTTTCGTACGTATAAACCGCATAATATGTTACATCGGCAGTTACACTTACTTCTCCGATGTAAAGAGTAGGCTCTGTTGCTGTATCGTCAACGCTTGAAGTAGACCAACCCGCAAATTCATAGGTAACACCTGCAAGCGTTAAGTTTGCAGGTGATTCAAGCGTTACGCTTGAATATTTTCCTGATACGTTTGTTGAAGCTACGCCGTACGGTACCACAAAATTAACGTTATATTTAGGGATTGATGAGATTACGAAATCGCAACGGTCACAAATTCCGTCTTCGTTTTCGTCAATGTGTCCCAATTTTTCCGTTTCGTCGGTAATTTGTACGTCGCCGCATCCCGAGCAGGTTTTTGTTGTATAACCGCCATCGGTACAGTTGGGTTCGGTTACTACCGAATTATAATTGTGTCCGTTGGGGTCAGTAACGTTAATTACTTGGGTTGCGCCGCACTTTGAACAGGTTTGCGTTGTGTAACCGCCATCGGTACACGTGGGTTCGGTTACCACGTCGTTACCCCAAGTGTGTTCGCAATCTCCGCCTACCTTATAAAACTGAACGGCAGTCTGTCCTGATGTGTAACAAGCAAATCTGGGGCTGCTTGCATTCCATTTGATATATCTGGTATATGCTGCATTTTGAATTGTCGCATTTCCGTCTGCGTCAATTGTAACAGTCCATTTGGAGTTGTTATTAACAGTCGTATTGGTATGTAATGCGTTAGCACTTGAAGTCAACGCGAGATAACGACCGTCCTCAAGTTTGAAAGTGTATTTTCCGTCAGCTTCTTTTCCAACCGTCAATACGGCTGCGCCCTCTACGTTAGGGTCGCCAACATAAGCTATGCCACTTCCGTAAGTATTGGTGCCAACAAAGCCCGAGAAAACCATGCTCTTGCTGCTGCACACAAGTACAACCTTATCGCCGCTGTTCAAAGCAGTAACAAGCGCGGAAATCTTTTCGCCGCAGGTATCGCAAAGGCTGTCTCCGTTTTCATCGGAGTGTCCCAATGCGTCAATCTCGTTGCTCTTTTCCGTCTCTTCACATCTTGAACATTGAGTTAATGTATAACCGCCTTCCGTACAGGTTGGATCGGTTACCACAGGATTCTTTGTGAAATCGTGTCCAAGCGCCTCACCGTCTGTCGCTCCGCAAAGGCTACAAGTAGCAGGGTCTTCGCAGGTCGCAGGGGTATATTGGTGCACACATCCTGCATCGCCAGGCTTGTCGTATGTTACTACTACTTTGTTGATACGAGTCTGCGCCGTGATACTAATCGTAACCGTCTCCGCATTTACGCCTGTAATAGTTACAACAGAGCCTGATACCGTTGCCGTGCAACTGGAACCTTCAGCGCTCGTTTTTAATACATTAGCATAACTGCTGGATGTTGCGGTAATAACAATCTCTTGAATTGTTTCGGGAGCTGTGATAACCAGTTCTGATTTAGCGTATACTCTGTAGTGGTCCGAATCGCTCGTTCTGATAGCGGTCGTGCTGCTGGCTTGATTGTTTGTGACGGTAACGCCACCGCTAGTCCAAGATATAGACTTTCCGCTCAACGCACCCGTCGTACCGAATATGTTACTAACCGTAACCGTCTCGGTATCAGCCGCGGATGCGCCGATGGTGAGGCAGCCTACAAGCAACGCCACCATAGCTAAAAGAATCAAAATTCGCTTAGTTAATTTCATTTTTCTTTGTTCCTCCATTTGTTCGTTTTTTTGCGCCACAGAAAAAATTTATGACGCCTAAGTGTCACCATTTGGTGTGATTAGAAATAAAAAAATATAACTCAATATAAATTATACTACCTAAATATACAAAAATCAAGATATTTTCATAAAAATATTAACATATTTTGAAGGATTATTTAATTTAATGTAATTTCTGCTCCTTTTTTCTGTTTTTATGCGGAAATTCAATTTGAGAAAGAATGACCGCAGAGAGAACAACGGCACAGCCGATATATTCCCTAGGCTGCATGCTCTCACCGAGAAACAGAGCAGAGCCGATTACGCCAAAGACCGACTCCATTGAAAGCAACAAGGATGCGGCGGCGGGGTTTGCCCCCTTCTGTCCGACAATTTGCAGAGTGTAGGCTATTCCGCTCGAACCTATACCGAGGAATAAAACGGGCAAAATCGCGGAGAAGACCGCCCCCGTGTCAAGCGGAGACTCCAAAATCAGAGCAAAAATGAAATTCACAACGGTGGCTGTAAAAAACTGAATACAGGACATCCTTATGCCGTCGCAAATCGGTGAAAATTTATCTATCGACAGTATATGTATCGGGAAAATCAAGGACGCGATTATTACTAAAATGTCAGACGGGACGATAGACAAGTCCTCGTTTATACAGAGCAGATAAAATCCAACCACGGCAATCGCGATACTCAGCCACACGTTAAGCCCTGCCTTCTTTTTAAGGAAAAGGGCGTATACAGGCACTAAAACTACGTAAAGCGCAGTTATGAACGACGCCTTGCCTGCGCTGGTGCCGCCGTTAATTCCGGCTTGCTGAAAAAACGAGGCAGCGGCGAGAATGCTTCCGCAGATAACTCCGCCCACAAGCTCGTAGCGGTTGAAGTCTATCTTTTTTGCCCTGCTGAAAAGACGCCTTCCGTCATTTCTGATTTTATCAAATCCGATTATTATGAATATAAGAAACACACCTGCCAACAGGCTTCTCGCCGCGCCCAAAGTAAACGGCGGAACGTCTGCCGCCGCCTTTTGCGCCGCAAAGGCGAAGCCCCATATCATAGCTGCCGAAATTAAAAGTATTGACGATATAACCTTTCTCATTCTTACCTCACACAGTGTTTTAATATAACGATTATATATTATTTCCTTTTGCAAGTCAACAGATATTAATCTTATTTTCATAACAAAAAATATTCCCCCTACACGCGTTAGGGGGAACACTTCATTTTTTTAAATTTCGACCTCGCAAATCAACGGAAGGTGGTCGGAAACCTGAACCTTAGGCGCGATTACATCGAGGACTTTGAACTCCTTCGACACAAAAATATAGTCTATCTTGCAAGGGGGGTAGTCTATTAACGGATAGCTCGGGAAGGTGGCGATATACTCGTCCTTTATGTCCGCGGTATCGAAAAGTCTCTCCCTGATAGGTCTGAGAAGGTAGTTATTTGGGCGCATATTAAAGTCGCCCATAAGAACGATAGGGCCTTCAATTTCATCGATTGCTTTGCAAAGAGTATCTATTGCGTTCTGCGCCTCGCTTACAGCAAGTCCGACGTGAAGTTGTAAAACGGTGATTTGAGTGCCGTTTACGTCGATTTTAACCTTTGAAATCGAGCGTTGCTCGTAGTATGTATGCTCATCGAAAATCTCGGGGTTGGGAATCGGAATTACCTCTGCGGAGATTATTTTGTGCTTTGTGGCAACGGCATTTCCGTAATCTCTGTAAATCGTGTCGCTCTCGGCAGGATAATAACCCTTCGATGAAACTATGAAAACGCTCTCAACTTCTTCCTTGGGCAAATCAAATGAAATTGCCTTGCCGAAAAATACGTTTTCAAGTCCGCCCTTCTTGGCAAAATATTCGGCCTGGTTAGCGCTCTCTGCCGTCGCTCTCAACACGTTTACCTCGTTAATGCCGCAAACGTCGGGCGCTTCACCAAGGATTACCTTGGCGCATTTTGCAGGATCTTCGTATGCGCTTCCTCCATCCGAGAGGCAGTCTATATCGCCGTAATATCTTCCGGATGCTACGTTATATGTCATTAATTTGAGTTTCATCTTTTCTTTCTCCATTTTTATGCTTTATTTTATATCTTGGTCATCATATAAGCTTTGCAATTACGGGGGCGAGCCTTTCCGCCCATTTTTCGCACCCCTCTGCATTCGGGTGAGGCTCGTATTTTGCAATTTGAGGATTTTCAGAATCTCCGCCCAAAACAGGAACGCAGTCAAAGACAAGATCGCACTTCTTTGAAAGTTCATTTTTTATGAAGTCGTTTGTCTCTTTCCAAACGTCAAGACCTACGCCGTTTTGATTGAATGGCGGTATTGTTTGCAAGAGCACTTTTATGTTATTTTGTTTTAATTTGTCAATAATAGTTGTCAAATTTCGCTTTAAATAGCGTTGCGTGAACGCGCCTTGGAGAATATCGTTTACTCCGTAGCACACGGATACAACGTCCATCTGCTTCGCTTTGAATAGCCAGATTCCATCACTCGCAAAGTCGTCTGCCCGAGCGTATCCAAGTCCCAAATTCCAATAGGAATTATCCTTATCAAGTCTGTCGCAGGTAAGGGCGACGTAATGCTTATAGGAGTTCGGCGCAGGGCCGATTCCCTGTGTAATCGAGTCGCCTGCAAACGCCACCTTTTTCTTTACCGGGCGGTCGCAACCTATCATACTCGCAAAGGGGACTTTGGTATCGCTAACCCAGCTTTCGCCATCAAAAACAAAGCTGGGAATCATCGTTTCGGGGTGGTGTGGTATGTTTTTTCCGTGGAAGGAAATTTCGAGGCAAAGATATTCGCCCTCATTTGCGCAAATTTCCACTCCGTCGGTATAAAAAAGCTCTCCCGGGGCTACTCTTTTTGATTTTTCTCCGTTAAAGGTGGCGGTTTTGAACTCCGCAACCTCGCCCGCTTGCCCCATAGAACATTCCTTGCAAACGCCAAGCCTCAAAGAGTCCATATACCACTCGTCAATCACCAGATTTTTGTGCGAAAGCTCACCGCTTTTATAAGTTGAATCAACGGTGTTTGAAAACAAAATTGAGTAGTTATATCTTCCGCCCGCAAAGAGCTTGTAATAAATTCTACCTACGTATATCTTATTTTCATCGTCGTTCACAAAAAAACTTTGATTTCCGCTGCCCGCGGTTGTATTTGAGGAATATTTTTCAAAGTATTTCATATTATTTGCTTTTGTCAGCTTTGACAATTTCGAACTGCTCATCCGGTTTAAGATTTACGACCGTGCAGTCGTTGGCATAAGTACATTCAGGCAATATAATCATAGCCGCAAGCTCGTCCTCGTTTGCCGGGAGGGGAGCTAAATGCCAAATTGCCGAATTCATTTTTACAAGAGTGTTTTTGGGAACGATGAACGCCTTTACATAATCGGTGACGACTGCGCCGGCAGAAGCAGGAGCGCAGTGCAGAATCATATCGTCGTTCAACGGCAAAATCATCTCCCAGGTCGTTGTGTGATATTCCTGTTGGGTTATAATCATTTTTTCGGGCTTTTTAACCAAAATCGGAGAGTATCCGACACGGGTGTTGGCATCGGCTACCACTCTGTCGGGGAAAAATCTGTGAATTTCGCCCGCGAGCGCATATCCGTCGGGAGTGTCCATAGTGTAATACTGTCCAAATGGCGCAAAGTTTTCTTTCGTAATTTTCTCAGCCTTTACTATTTTCATATCCGTTACTCCTTGAAAAATAACTTTTTACTAGATTATAGCACACACCTAGTTCAAAGTCAACATAATTAAAAATATTATTAAAAAATACAGACGGCAATTTGCCGTCTGTATTTTTACGCTTTTATTTCTTCACAAAATCAAATATCGTTATGTTTTTTGCACCGTCATCTATCTTTTCTCTATAAATGAAAAGCCTGTTTTCGTGTTCGATTATATCGTAGGTATAAGTCGTTAAGTCTTTTAACTCCTCTACCTTTTCTCCGCTTGCATCGTAGATAGTAATTTTGGAGGGCTCATTTACCACAAAGTAATTCTGATTGAGATTGACGTTAACCGTTCCGGCAACAGAATTGTTGATTAGGACTTTGGTTATATCCTCGCCGTCGTAAATCGTATATTTTTCCGTGCCCGTCGCTGCGCTAACCTCAACGAACATAAACAGCTCCGACGTGCAGCCGACTATGGTCTGACTGTCACCGTATTCGTATACCTTTTCGCCTTCGTAAGTATAGAGAGCGTTCTCAAACGCGAACCACTTTTCATTTTTCGCTTCTACCGCGCTCGGCATAACCGATACGAATTTGCCGTCGGTATTATAAACAAACTTTCCGTTAGGCTCATTAAAGATTACGTAGTCTCCGAGTACTTCCGTATTAAAATCGAATTCACCGTTAAAGCCCTCATATTCCCCGACCAGCGCGCCGTTATTGTCGATAAAATACACACATTCTTTTTCGAGCACCGTTCCGTCGGCAACCTTTGAGCCCGTAACAACATTTTTATACTTACTCTTAAAGCCGTATGGCGCATTTTCGTACATATCAAGCACCGGGGACTGTATTGGAATTATTTCAATATTATCAACCGGGAAATCCTCAATTTGCTTAACGCTTCCGTTGCGCAGATTCACAAGATAGGTATTTACAATGTAAGCGGTATCGCCGATTACATAGTCGCACTCCTCCTTGCAGGCAGACGCGCTCATAGTTCTTTGTTGAACAGCAATTATATTGCCGTTGCTCAATACGAAGTAATCAACCGAACCGCCGGCAACTCCCAATTCGAGCTTTACGCTGTCTTTGAAATTAAACTCGGAATCATAGACATTTACATATTCTATTTCACCGTTTAAAGAATCTCCAATATAAACGTAATATTTACCGCCGTCTTCAAGAATGTTCAGCAAATTCAGTCCGCTTATACCTTTGAAGTCAAAATCGCAGAGAAGTTCAGGGGTTTCTCCCCCTATTTTGTAAACTTTGCTTCCCATTTTAAGAAGAAATTGACCACAGAATACAAATCCGACTTCGTCTGTTTCTTCTGCAAGCAGGTTCTCGCCTTTGAGATTATAAAGGCTTGAATCCGACGCGCCGCTTCGGTAGGTTCGGGTTACGTAAAAATGATTAGTTGATTTTGGAATACCCATCACCCTGTCAATTTCAACATCAATTTCTACAAGGTCTGTGTCGCTGACGGGAACCAATCTGTAGCTCTCTTCATAAACGACGGTCTTCGTTTGCAAATTATAGACTCTCATCGTCACCTTTTCAATATCGCTCTCATCCTTTGTGAGCATCAAAAAGTCGCTTAATTCCTCTATTTCTCCCACGTAGTCAATGCTCTCCGCCTTTTCAAGCGCGTATGCTGAATTTTCCCTAAAATTAACCGCATCAAAGAAGTCGAGCGTACTCGCCCAGGAGCAACCCGTCAAAACAACGCTTAAAATCATAACGACAAGCATTAATAAGCCAAACTTTTTCATTTTAATCTCCTTAGTTGTAAAATTTTAGAGTGAAACTCTACTATAAATATATTATCATATCTCAATTTTTTTGTCAATATCAACCGAATGTCCTCCGTAAAAAACGAAACGTCTCTCTTGTAATTTCCAAAAATTGTCTTTAATTCAAAATGTAGCAAAAAATGTTGACTTTTGGGAGATTGGGTGATATACTTTCATTAGAAAGCAAACTTTTCGCTTTCTTCTAAATTTAAAAAAGGAGATGATATTTTGGCAAATGCATTTTTTCTTGGCGAGAACGAAAAAATATTGAAGCGTTACCCGCTTCAAAAGCTGGAAACCAAAGAAGAAACGACAGACTCCGCTTTGGCTGTTACCAACAGGCGAATCGTTTATACCCAAGACGTTAAAGCTAAAAACGGCGACCACGTGTTTACAAAAAGGGATTTTGACATCAATACAATAGACACGGTAAGCACCGATTTTGCTTTTAAAAAGTACTATCACATCGGCTGGATAATATTCTTCGCTATGATGGCCTTGGGCGGATTGATTTTTGGTATTACCGCCGAGGAGAATGGTCTTGTCGGTTGGATAATTATGCTTATCGGCGCCGTAGGAATCACTTTGTGTATACTTTTGGCGAAAAACAGGTACAGATACTATTTGATTCTCTCGTCCTTCGCCTCATCGGAAACCTGCCATATATCCCTTGGCTCTTCTACCCTGATTGATAGAAGAAAGAAGGAGAAAAAGGTTAAGCGCAGCTCTAAGCTTGTAAGATTTTTTAAAAAGCTTTTCGCGCCTAAAATATCCGAAAAAGGAATATATCCCGAATCCGTCGAGCAAATGGTGAGCGAAATCGGCTCGTACATAGTTGAATATAAAGAGGAGGTTTAAAAATGGAAAGATTAAAACTGGCTAATTCGGAAGAAATAGTAAAAAATTATGATTACAGCACCGTTACCAAGGGCTTATTTAAAAAACGCATAACACAAAACTCTTTGACTGTTACCAACAAGCGTGTGGTTTTGCAGTCCTGCTCGGAAACTTCGGCTACCCGCAAGGAAATTCCCGTTTCCTCCGCAGAATACGTTGAGGCGTCCTACGCTACTCAGGGCGGCTCGTTTATTCCTGCTATTGTTCTCGGAGCGTTAACGCTTATATTCCTCGTTCTCTACTTTGTTTTTGACAGCCAAGAGGGCTCGCAGATGACAGCGATATTCATGTTGCCCCTTGCGGCCATCTCATTTATTTTCGGTATTATATGCCTCGTGCGTTATCTTCTCTCCCTCGGCGGAGCGGTCGTCGTAACCATAGGCGGCAGACGCCCTGAAATCAACCTGCTTTCTCTCGGCGCTCATACAGCGGCAGGCGAAAAGGCTTCAAAGTTTTTGAGACTTAAAGTAAACCTCAGCGTTGCAACGGGAATGGTCGACGAGCTCGGCGCAGTTCTTATGGAAATCAATCACCCTTCCGTTAAAAAAGTTCCCGACGACGAAAACGCTAACGAACAGCAATAAATTACATAAATAAAAATGCGGCGAATCGGTAAAAACGACTCGCCGTATTTTGTTTTCACAATTTGCTTCCTTAATGAATAATATATATAAAATACTTTTTCTAGGAGTGATTTATGTTGGTGATAAAGCCTTATATCAGAGAAAACGCCCTGGCATACGCAAAGAAATACGCCTTCTCCCAAAATCCATTGTTTGGCAATTTTATGGGAATAGGCGGAAACTGCACGAATTTTGTATCTCAATGTATTTACGCAGGCTCGTGTAAGATGAATTATACGAAAACTTTTGGTTGGTACTATATATCCTTGGACGAGCGAGCGCCCGCTTGGACGGGTGTGAATTACTTTTATAATTTCATCGTGGGAAACGCAGGGCTCGGGCCTTTCGGAAGAAGCGCAACGGCAGACGAGGCGGAAATCGGCGACGTAATTCAGCTGGGGCGCGAGGAGGACGGATATTATCACACCTTAATCATCGTTGGATTTGAGGAAAACGACGTGCTGGTAGCCGCGCAAACCGACAACGCCTTCGCCCGTCCGTTGTCAACTTACACCTACGACTACTCCCGTTATATAAAAATCCTCGGAGTAAGGATTGAGAGCGAATCCTCCGGAGACTGCTTTCAAAGCGTGTACGATGGGGTAGCCTTGGTCTCGGGCTGATAAAGCGGTGAAGTTTTTGAGGGTAGCTCGGTTTTTAAAACCAAGCTACCCTCTTTCAGATTATTTTGCATAGTCTACAATTCTGTTTTCGCGAATTACGCTGACTTTGATTTGTCCGGGATATTCAAGCTCTTCCTCAATCTTCTTTGCGATATCACGAGCAAGAATTTTCATCTTGTCATCATTAATCGCCTCGGGCTTAACCATAATGCGAACTTCTCTGCCCGCCTGAATTGCGAAAGTCTTTTCGATTCCGTCGAAGCTACCCGCAACCTCTTCAAGCTTTTGAAGTCTCTTGATGTAATTTTCAACATCCTCGCGTCTTGCTCCGGGTCTTGCAGCCGAAATCGCGTCTGCCGCCTGAATAATAAAATCAAGGGCAGTAACAGGATCTACGTCGTTGTGGTGAGCCTCAATAGCGTGTATTATGTCCTTGTTTTCGCGGTACTTGTTGGCAATCTCAACTCCGAGCTGAATATGAGAGCCTTCCGCCTCTGCGGTAATCGCCTTACCTATATCGTGAAGGAGTCCCGCTCTGCGAGCCATGCTTACGTCAACTCCCATTTCCTCTGCCATTACTCCTGCCAGCATCGACACTTCAATAGAGTGGCGGAGAGCGTTTTGAGCGTAGGACGTACGATACTTCATTCTGCCGAGGAGCTTAATAAGCTCGGGATGTAAGCCGTGAACGCCTGTTTCAAAGATTGCTCTTTCTCCCGCCTTCTTGATTTCGACGTCAACATCCTTTTTAGCCTTCTCAACCATTTCCTCAATTCTTGCCGGGTGGATTCTTCCGTCAGCAATAAGCTTTTCAAGAGCGAGTCTTGCAATCTCACGGCGTATCGGGTCAAATCCGGAAACTGTGATTACGTCGGGCGTATCGTCAATTATAAGCTCTACACCCGTTAGAGTTTCGATTGAGCGGATATTTCTGCCCTCTCTGCCGATAATTCTTCCCTTCATTTCGTCCCCGGGAATCTGAACTACCGAGATAGCAACTTCGCTTACGTGCTCTGCTGCGTAACGCTGAATAGCGAGGGATAATATGTCACGGGCCTTGGTGTCTGCCTCGTCCTTGAATTTTTCCTCATATTCAGAAATTTTAAGCGCGGTCTCGTGTTCGAGCTCGGAATCAAGCTTGGCGATTAACTCTGCCTTCGCCTCTTCCTTTGTAAGACCCGCCGTCTTTTCAAGCAATTTGAGTTGCGCATCGAGCGCTTCATTCACTCTTGCTTTTAATGCGTCTGCCTCCTCATGTTTTGCTTGAAGATTTGCTTCTTTCTTTTCAAAAGCCTCTATTTTTGCATCAAGAGACTCTTCTTTTTGTATAACTCTTCTTTCGAGCTTTGAAACCTCTTTACGACGTTCTTTAACATCGAAGTCGGCCTCTTTTTTCATTTGGAACACTTCTTCTTTCGCGGCCAGAATAGTTTCTTTTTTGGCGCTTTCCGCATTTTTAATAGCATCTTCAAGAATTTTACGCGACTGCTCTTCCGCAGAACCTATTTTTTTCTCGGCTATTGATTTGCGAACAAAAAATCCTGCCAATCCGCCAACGACAATTCCACCGGCTGCGCCTACTATAATTGATAATGGATCCAAATCTTCCTCCTTTCGTGTTACTTTTGTAACTCTATGTTTAGATAATTTTTCAAAATATATGATTTATTTTCCGTATGCCTTTGCACACGGATAAAACACGCACTATGAAGAGCCGCCAAAGGCGACAGCTACGCATAATAATAAACATACATATAATATTATAATACTTTTTTATTGTAAAGTCAAGCAGTCAAAGTTAATAAATAGTGTTTTTTTCAATAAATTACCCCGTGTTAAACAAACAAATTAAGTATTTGTTCCGTTTTAATTTAACACGGGGTGAGATTTCTTTTAAATTGTTATTGGTTTTTTGTTTCGTTTTACTAATTTTCTGTACGTTGTAAAGGTAATAATAAGGTGAAACAGACTTGCCAGCGCCCAGCTTATAGGATAAGATAGGTAGAGCGCTGTGAGGGTTGGGAAAGCGACGAACACCGTTTTAACCCACACAATTCTGAGCAAGCAAGCAAAAATGAGAGAAACGAGCATTGCGCTTATGGATTTTCCCATACTGCGAAGTCCGCCCGAAAACACCTCCATAGTTCCGCACAAAAAGTAAAACGGTAGAACTATCCAAAGTCTTTCAAGACCTGCGGAAAACGCCAAAGGACTATCCTTTATGTAAATGTCGAGGAAAAAGTCGTTGAATCCGAGAATTAGAACCGCTCCGATAATCCCTATCGCCGTTACGGTCAGAATACAGTTCAAAAGAACCTTTTTGATGTTTTCATACCTGCCCGCGCCTACGTTTTGTCCGACAAAGGTAAGGGAAGCCTGGTAAACCGCGTTCATCGCGATATATACAAATCCTTCTAGGCTGTTGGCAGCGGAACAGCCTGCCATAGTTGCGTCTCCGAGGCTGTTTACCGCCGATTGAAGCATTACGTTTGAAAGAGAGAAAAGAGACGACTGTATTCCCGAGGGTATTCCGACGTAAAGTAACCTTTTTATTATATCGGTGTGTCTTAGGGAAAATTTCTTGATTTTAAGTCTCAAAACTCCGTTATGCCTAAGCAGATGTACGGTAATCATAACAGCAGAGAGATACTGCGATACTATCGTTGCTATTGCAACGCCGTCAACGCTCATGCCGAAAAACGCGACTAAAACAACATTAAGCACGACGTTTACGACGCCCGAAACGGAAAGAAATATCAGGGGTCTCATCGTATCGCCGAGCGAACGTACCATAGCGGCAGTATAGTTGAAAATCATTTGCGCCGGCATACCCAGAAAGTAAATTCTTACATATAAAATAGAATGTTCTATTACACTATCCGGCGTGCCCATTATCCGCAAAAGGTTGGGGGCCGCAACAAATCCTATTACAGTTGCGGCAATTCCGAGAATGAGCGCAAGCGGATATGCGGCGTGCAGCGTTTTGGAAACCTTCTCTCCGTCTTTTGCACCCGCAAAGTTAGCGACGGTTGCGCCTGCGCCTACCGAAAGTCCCATAAACAGCGCTACGAGAAGATTTGTAAGAGCGGCAGTGCTTCCCACCGCGGCAAGAGCCACGTCGCCGCAGAAGCGCCCCACAATCGCAAGGTCGGCCGCATTGTAGAGACATTGTAAAATACCCGTCAACACAAGGGG
The DNA here is from genome assembly GCA_045605265.1 of Eubacteriales bacterium. GTDB lineage: Bacteria > Bacillota > Clostridia > Oscillospirales > CAG-272 > UBA1740. Next base: position 24,072 of record JAZUPQ010000150.1, read on the forward strand.
TATTATAAACACGATAATTTTCTTTAAAAACGGGCCGTTTATCATATCTGTTTCTTTTTTTGTATTCAACTCACATTCGCCCCCTTATGCTTACAGCATAATATTTTCTAGGTATATTCTAACACTTTAAAAAAATAAGTCAATATGTTTTTTAAACTTTCCTTCAAAATCCTATTTTTTAGCACTCTAACCATCAATCAGCTAAATGTTAACAGAAAATTCATAATTTTTTTCCCTTCATATATTGACTTTTAAAGAAAAATGGGTTATATTATATGTGTCGCTGTTAGCACTCTCGCGCTCGAAGTGCTAAATTCAACAAAAAGAGGTGAGATTTTGGATAACGAAAAACTTTCTCAAAGAAAAAGGCTGATTTTAAAAGCCATCGTTGATGCTCATATCAACCACGGCGAGCCCGTCGGCTCTAAATATCTTTCTCAGGATGTGTCTCTCTCCTGTTCCAGCGCAACGATCAGAAATGAGATGGCGGAGCTCGAAGAAATGGGTTACCTTGTTCAGCCACACACGTCTGCGGGACGAATTCCCAGCGAGCTGGGATACAGGTTTTACGTAGAGTCCATCGTAAAGCAATACAGCGCTACGAAAAGTGAAATAGATGAAATAAACGAAAAGCTCCGCTACAAGCTGACCGAAATGGACGAAATCCTCAGAGAAGCCTCCAAGCTCGCGGCTTCATTCACAGATTACACGGGTATCGCGTTCAAATCCGGAAGCGGAAACGTCAGAGTTCAGAAGTACGCAAGCGTTTATTTGGATCAGCGCAAGTTTCTGCTGGTTATGACCTTCGTTGGCGGAATAGTAAAGGCAACGCCGATTTCACTCTCCTTTGCGATTACGGAAAGCGAGCTGGCGCGCTTCACAGAACTTTTGAACATCTATCTTGTAAACCTCACGGCAGACGAGCTGACAATGCCCTTGATTGTAAAAATCGAGAGCTTGCTCGGTGACATAGGAGCTATCGTTCATCCCACTGCAAAAATAATATGCGAAACCATGAGCGCTCTTGACACCGCAGACATAAAGCTAGAAGGTGTCAACAAGCTGCTCAAATATCCGGAATATTCGGACGTATCGAATCTCCAAAGTCTTTTCGACGTTTTGGAGGAGAAGGAAAAACTTTTAGACGTAATTACCTCTCACCAAACCAACGAGGACGGTCTTAACGTTTATATAGGTAATGACGAGGGCGCACTCAAAAACACTGCATTAATATTTAAGAATGTAAACGCAGGCGATAAAAAACTCGCCATAGGAATTATCGGCCCTAAGAGAATGAACTACTCCAAGGTTATCGGTATGATAAATCAACTTGCGGACAGAATAGACAGTATGTTCGCAGAAGACAACAACTTATTGACATAGAGGTAAAAATGAAGAAACAGAAGCTTGACGAGACATTAGAAAAAGAAAATTGCGAGGAAGTCGCGGCTGAGGCGGCAGAAAATGAAACAGTTGAGGCGTTAAAGGCCGAAATCGCAGAAAAAGATGATAAGTATTTACGCATGGCTGCCGAATACGACAATTTCAGAAGAAGAAGCCGCGAAGAAAAGCAGGCTTGCTACGACGGCGCTATGGCGGATACCGTGTCACAAATTTTGCCTATTATCGACAATCTTGAAAGAGCAGCTCTTTACGATGACGAAAACAAGGTCAAAGAGGGACTCGTTATGATTGCAAAGGCGGTGGAAACAAGTTTCGCAAATCTCGGTGTTGAAGAGGTTGGTAAGGTCGGTGAAAAATTCGACCCAAATTTACACAACGCGGTTATGCACGTTGACGATGAAAATTACGGTGAAAACGAAATAATCGAGGTCTTCCAAAAAGGATACAAAAAGGGAAACAAGATTATCAGATTCGCTATGGTTAAAACAGCAAATTAAAAAATAAATATATACTTAGAATCGAAAGGAAAATTATTATGGGAAAAATTATTGGTATTGACTTAGGTACAACAAACTCCTGCGTGGCAGTTTTTGAAGGTGGCGAGCCCATCGTTATAACAAACCCCGAAGGAGCCAGAACAACTCCGTCAGTTGTTGCATTTTCAAAGAGCGGAGAGAGACTCGTAGGTCAGGTTGCAAAGCGTCAAGCTGTTACAAATCCTGACGGTACGGTATCTTCAATCAAGAGAGATATGGGAAGCGATGTCAAGGTTACAATCGACGATAAAAAGTATACCCCCCAAGAAATCTCCGCTATGATTCTTCAAAAGCTCAAAGCAGATGCCGAGGCATATCTCGGAACAAGCGTTACAGACGCAGTTATCACCGTTCCCGCATACTTCACAGACGCTCAAAGACAGGCTACAAAGGACGCCGGCAAAATTGCAGGTCTTGAAGTTAAGAGAATTATCAACGAGCCCACAGCAGCTGCTCTTGCATACGGTATGGATAAAGAAGAATCTCAAAAAATTATGGTGTTTGACCTTGGCGGCGGTACGTTCGACGTCTCGCTTCTCGACATCTCCGACGGCGTATTCGAGGTTCTCGCTACCGCAGGTAACAACAGACTTGGCGGCGACGATTTCGACGACAGAATCGTAAACTGGATGGCAGAGACCTTCGCAAAGGATAACGGCGGCCTTGACCTTCGCAAAGACAAAATGGCACACCAAAGACTTAAAGACGCCGCAGAAAAAGCAAAAATCGAGCTTTCCGGCGTTATGAGTTCTAATATCTCGCTTCCGTTTATCACAGCGGACGCCACAGGCCCCAAGCACTTCGAGGCTGTTCTCACAAGAGCAAAATTCGACGAGCTCACACGCGACCTTGTTGAAGCAACAATGGTTCCTACCAAGAAGGCTCTTTCCGATGCGGGACTTTCTCCCTCACAGGTTTCAAAGGTTCTTCTCGTTGGTGGTTCTACAAGAATTCCCGCAGTTCAGGAAGCTGTTAAGAAATTTATGGGAAAAGAGCCCTTCAAGGGCATTAACCCCGACGAGTGCGTAGCAATCGGCGCGGCAATTCAAGGCGGTGTGCTTGGCGGAGACGTAAAGGATGTTCTTCTTCTTGACGTAACTCCTCTTTCACTCGGTATTGAAACACTCGGCGGCGTATTCAACAAAATCATTGAAAGAAACACCACTATTCCTGTAAAGAAGAGTCAGATTTATTCCACCGCAGCAGACAGCCAAACTTCAGTTGAAATTCACGTTCTTCAAGGCGAACGCGAAATGGCAGCAGGCAACTCCACTCTCGGAAGATTCATTCTTGACGGTATTCCCGCGGCTCCCAGAGGCGTTCCTCAAATCGAGGTTACATTTGATATTGACGCGAACGGTATAGTTAACGTAACTGCCTGCGACAAGGGTACGGGAAAAGAACAGCATATCACCATCACGTCAAGCACAAACATGTCCAAGGAAGATATTGAAAAGGCTGTGCGCGAGGCAGAAAAATTTGCCGAAGAGGACAAAAAGCAAAAAGAAGCAGTTGAAGTTAAGAACCAAGCCGAAAATGCAATCTTCCAAATTGAAAAGAGCATGAGCGACTTGGGCGACAAAATTACCGACGCTGATAAAGCTCCCGTAAACGAAGCTATTGAAAAGCTCAAAAAGACCGTTTCGGGAGGAGACGTAGAGGCAATTAAGGCTGACACAGATGCTCTTCAAAAGGCGTTCTATCCTATTGCAGAAAAGATTTACAAAGAACAGCAGGCGCAGGGCGGCGCTCAGGCAGACGGAGACGGCAACGTTTACGGAGCAGATTTTGAAGACAAAACCTAATTAAAAAACGGGGACTACTTCACACGGGGTAGTCCCACCACAAATCTACAAAGGACATAACAACAAAACATGGCAGATAAACGCGATTATTACGAGGTCCTTGGTGTCAGCAAAGGCGCAAGCGACGATGAAATAAAAAAAGCATACAGAAGCCTTGCAAAAAAATATCACCCCGATATGAACCCGGGAGATAAAGAGGCGGAGGCTAAGTTCAAGGAAGCAAACGAGGCGTACGCAGTTCTTTCCGACAGCGAGAAAAAGGCGAAATACGATCAATTCGGTCACGCTGCTTTTGACCAATCCTCAGGAATGGGCGGAAGCGGATTCGGAGGCTTTGGAGATTTTGATTTCGGAGATATTTTCTCATCATTTTTCGGCGGTGGCGGCTCGTCCTCAAGAAGTTCAAGAAATTCCCCGCAAGTTGGCGACGATATTGCAACCCGACTCACAATCACCTTTGATGAAGCGGTTTTCGGCTGTAAGAAAGAGGTTAACTTTGCAAGAATTGAAGGCTGTCCCGACTGCGATGCGACAGGTGCGGCAAAGGGCTCTTCCCCCGAAACCTGTAAAAACTGCGGCGGACGCGGAACAATCAGAGTTCAGCAGCAAACGATGCTCGGTTATATGCAAACCCAACGTACCTGTCCCGAATGTCGAGGCACCGGTAAGATTGTTAAAAATCCCTGCAAAAACTGCAACGGAAAAGCTTTTATCAAGGTTAACAAAAAGCTTGAAGTTACTATACCCGCAGGCATTGACTCAATGCAAAGAATCGTACTTCGCGGACAAGGAAGCGCCGGAAGAAATGGCGGCAGAGCCGGTGACCTTATTATCGAGGTGCGCGTAAAAGAACATAAGATTTTCACAAGGGACGGTAACGACGTTTATTGCGAAATCCCAATATCCTTTGCCGAGGCAACTCTCGGAGCGGAAATAGATATTCCGATTTTGGGAGACAAAACGGAGAAGTTTACCATTCCCGAGGGTACTCAGACGGGAGCCAGCTTCACCCTGCGCGGCAAGGGCGTTGCGGATGTGAACACCAAGCGCAAGGGCGATTTGATTATAACCGTTCTCGTGGAGACTCCAAAAAATCTCACTAACGACCAAAAGAGATTGCTTCTCGAATTTTCCAAATCTCTTGGTGAAAACAACACCGGCAAGAAACAAGGATTTTTCAGAAATCTTTTTAGTAAGTAAACAAAACTTTACAAAAAGGCTGGCTCATCGCTGAGTCAGCCTTTTTCATATCACAAATGTGAGAATTTAATTTTCTTCGTTACAAGCAGACTTTCCGCTGAAAATTTCAAGTTCGGGACTTTTTACGCTCACCTTCATTCCCGCTTCAATGGAAGTCGTGATAAATGCGTTACCGCCTATTGTTGCTCCATCTCCAATGACTGTATCGCCACCCAAAATACTCGTTCCCGAATATATAGTAACGTTATCTCCTATCGTCGGGTGTCGCTTTGCTCCGCGCAATTTTTCAACCTTTCTTGTAGACAGAGCGCCAAGCGTAACCCCCTGATATATCTTCACGTGTTCTCCGATTACGGTAGTTTCGCCTATTACAATTCCGGTACCGTGGTCGATGAAGAAATACTTACCTATTGTAGCGCCCGGGTTTATATCAATTCCCGTAAGCCCATGGGCGTACTCTGTCATAATTCTGGGCAGCATCGGTATTTTTAAAAGATATAGCTCGTGAGCAATTCTGTATACGGTAATTGCAAAAAGGCCGGGATATGAAAATATTATTTCGTCGGTGTTGTATGCCGCAGGGTCTCCATCGTAAGCCGCTTTTACGTCAGTGTAAAGATATTCTCTTATTTGAGGTATCTTTTCTATAAATTCATTTGAGAGCTTCTCCGCCCGTTCTCTGTATTTCTCCTGCATACAGCAACGGCTGCCTTCTGCGGTGTCAAAGGCTTTTGCTATTTGAATTTTCAGATTTGTTTTTATAAATTCAATTTGTTTTTCCACGAGCTCGCCGACGCGGTCGCTTTCAACAATATTTTCATTAAAAAATCCGGGGAACAAAAGCTTTCTTGTCTCCTCTAATATATCAACCACCATTTTTTTGTTCAGTACGCATTCAGCGTCAAGTCTGGCGGTCAAGTCGTACTGTTTGTAACTCAAAAGAATGTTATTTGCGTTTTTATCCATAACATATCCCCTTTCCTTTGTGCGTATTATATCATCATTTTAATCT
>JAZUPQ010000151.1:0-13092 GCA_045605265.1 Eubacteriales bacterium
AAGTTTTACCATTTGGAATTGATTTTCGTGCTTAACGGTTTACGCCTCCCCATTAGGGTGGCTACGCGTTTTCCATTAGAGTGGCGAATAACGCAGTAACTGATTTTCGTGCTTTACGGTCTATCCTCTGAGCCTTGACCTCAGGCTCCTGGGGAAAGAATAAAATATCAGACTCAAAACGAGTCTGATATATAGATTATGATTGCGAGCATTTCAAGCGCTATTGAAAAAAGTATAAATAAGATGAGTGCTATTATGTCTTTTATTTTACTATACCCCCGCACCATTGTAAATAATTCCTGACGATCTCGCCGACTTCATTATCCTGATAAAACACTTTATCGTGTATGAAATACCATGCGATTCGTTTTCCTATCTTATCCGTTTGTTTTCTTATATTTGTTCTGTAATTCGGTCGCGCATCCGGATCGACTTGAAAGATCAAATCTCTGTCCGGATCTTTTAACTCTGTTGTTTTTAAATGTATATATGTGAAGGTCACTTCTGTTAGCGTGATAACTTCGCATTGCAAGATCTTATCTTCGTAAACGATGAAGTAGATAAAGGCAATATCTTTCGGTCGGTATTTATAGGGTAAATGCGGGTAGATATCCATTTCCCAGGCGCCCGTTTTTATCATTGCAAGTCTGGGATTATTGAACGCGAAATATACGTCAGACGGCTTTTTTTGCTTGTAACTGTCGGACCATTCGACCGCGACAGTCAAGCCGCTTTCTCCGTAGGTATAAACGTCAATATCGCCTTGCTTCATTTGCTTATAGCGGTACAGCCCCATTTCCTGAAAATACGGGCAACCGTATTTATTCACGGTATTTGCGCACATAAAAATTATTACGTTGTCTCTCTGCCTGATGATCGTTGAAAGCAGATTTTGAAACTCGATAAACTCGTTTACCAGATACGCCCTACGGGTCATAAATTCGTCAAAGAGAATTGTCGTTATTGTGGGAAAGCTCGACCCTTTGTAATGTTCTTGAACATTCAGAGCAAACGCATACGCTATAATTTTATCGGTCCGTATGCTTTTGTCTGTATTTTCGCCATATTGTGTCAGATAAAAGCGTCCGGAATAATATACAACTCCGTTATATTTTCCTTTGCTCAATTTTTCGATCACGTTCACGTTATTTCCGTTGCACGTCAGAGAATCAAACATCGTTTTACTTGAGTTCGCGCCTTGGAAATCTGTGTCCCATCGACGAATAATTCCCATAGTCTCGCCGTTTTCGAAATACTTTTTTACACCATGTTCCAGAACGGCATACGTCTTGCCGTTCGATCGCTCGCCGAAAATCACGTTGTAACGCGCTTTTTTCGTGAGGATATTTTTTAAACTGTAATATTTGCTCATTTATTAAAGTCCTTAATTCCTTTTAAAAAGTCAATATATTTTGCTCCGAGTGATAAACTGTATTCGGCTTCTTCCAGATGAACGCCGGATAGTTCCGCATAATGTGCGGTCTTTCCGGTATAGTCTGTCAGCTCTCCGCTCATTGCTTCGTCGATATAAGTATGGGTATTTTTGCCGGTCGCATTTGCCGGGATCTCGAGACCGTCGTTGAACGCTTCAAATACTTTCGTATTGTCGCCGTAGAGCGCTTTTAAGTACGGTATAGCGTAGTTTTTATTTACTCCGCTGACTGTAAGGGAAATATCATATCGTCGCTCTGAGGGCTTCTCAGCGTCTATAATGAGGGCATCCGGCTTTTCGATCATATAACGCTTAGCTCCGAGCGTTTTAAAACGATTGTAAACACCCTCAAAATCCCATACGCCGAGAGGTTTTTCAACGCCTTTTATCGTTTTCGGACGAATCATTCCATAGTCGATTTTGTGATAATCACAGGCTTTTTCGAGCTTCTTTATAATGCGCTCGTTATATCGTTCGATATAAGCTTTATGCTTTTCATAATTTCGCACTTTCAGACTGTCTGTATCGGAATAAATATAGTCAGTTCCGAATTCCAGGATCCCGGAGAATAGATTCCGGCGCGCGTAGGCTGTGACCCATACGCCCCACGGATAGAATAAAAAACGGTTCTTTGACGTGTTATTCTTTTCGATCGCTTGCCTGACGTCGACCGGGTCCGTTTCCCATTCTTCTCCATTATATATCTGCTCATCTTTGCATATATCCGTTACGCACATACCAAAGCACGAGTTGATCATTTCCTTTGATTTCATGTATTCATCCTCGCGCTCTATCACGTTTTTTAGTTCGGTCTTGTCTTTATAGAGCTTTAGGATCGATTTAACGAAATCCGTGGGCAGATATCCCCGTTTATATCGCCTGAAGGTCCCGACGCGCATTTTACGCCACTTGTAAAACCTTCGTATTATGAAATAATCCTGTTCTGTCAATGTCGTCTTGAGCTGCTCGGCTTCGACAATACGACCGTTATCCTCGGTTTCGCCTACTATGTCCCAGCATCTGGACGCGCTTAAAGGATGCTCACATAAAGTAACGGCTTCCAGGTCCAGGAATTCGACGTCGAATAGACAGCAGTATAGGTATATGTTTTCCTCGAACTGTGCTTTATTTTCGATCTTTACGACTTCGGCGCGGCTCATAGGGAATCGCTCCGCGACCATCACTGCGGGATAGCTTGACGTGAAGTCATAGCTTGCCACGTTCTCTATGAGTTTACCGGAAAAGAACGCATTAGCGTGAGTAAAGCCGCCTTGAAAAGCTCGTTTTAGTTGTGCATATTCTTCGGCGTCCAGGATGAGGGCGTTCATCCATTTACGATAGTAATTGAACTTATACTTTGACGCTTTCGGGTTTCCGGGGATATAATAGCACGCTTTACGGCAATAATTTCGGACGTAACCGGTTTTAGTTAATGGTATCAATCCTATATTTCCGTCTTTTTCGATGAGTTCCCGGATATATGACATAACTACACGAACGTCGTTTATCATATATCCGAGTTCTTTATCCGTCAAAGGCGTTTCGGAATGTCGGAGAAGCTTATAGTCAAGATCTCCCGTCATTTTTTGCACCGGATATTTTCGCAGCGTTTTACCGAGCGTTTCGAGACTATATCCCGAAAGCAGATAAGAGCAACGGAATTCAATACCGGTTTTCGTTAATGCGTAAATGGGTTTACGTTCATCGACTGCGAATATTTTTTCCCATTCGAACCATTTTCGCATAAATTGAAATTCAAACGCAAGGTTATGAACGTAAATTATGATCCTGCGCTTTTTTTCGAGCTGGAGGGTTTCGCTGATCTGATCTATAGTTTCGGTGAATTCGTCCCACGTTCGACCGATAAAAATATGATCGTTTATCCCGAGCGTCCACTCGTACATTATAGCGCGTTTTTCTCCGTTTTCGTAAAACGACGTTGTCTCGATATCAAAACCACAAGGAACGTTGAGATATTCGATTTTCTTTCGGGTCCTGATGAATTCATTACATTCAATCAAAACTTTATTCAAGTCATTATTCCCACCACTCGTCACCGAAATCATAATTTTCGACATCCTCTTTGTATATATCATTGAGATATGTTGAAGCGTTTACTATAGCTTCATCGAGCGGGACATCTCGCGTTAATTCTGATCTCATATATCTTTGAACTTCTGTGCTGCCGGAACCTATTATCTCAGGATGCAGAGATTCAAATCGTCTATATCCTATCCAGAAATCTTTTTCCAGGTCGACGTCACCGTTAAATCCGCCGCCGATTCGCTCATATGTTTTTTCGCGCGTCGCTTCCCATCCCTTAACGGATCCGGTTTTACTTTCAAGAAAAGATTTTGCCGCTTTATACTCATTTCGCAGTTGATTTAACGTCTTTCCTTTAGTTCCGAACCGTCCGCCTTTTGCGGTCGTATAAGCTCTTGATTGTGTTCTTGTATAAGCCGGTGAGAGTTGTCCGATATCGGTTTCCGAAAGTCTCTGAAGCCTTTTATTTGCTGTTGCTGCCATTTGTGAAACGACTTTCGCAAGCTCTTTTCTACTCATCCGGTTTATCGCGTCGGGGTCAAGATTTAAAAGATCTTTAGTTGTCATTATTTTCGACCTTCTTTCCGAAACAATACTTTACATAAAAGTGATAGATCAGAGCGTTATTATTTATACCGTTTTCAAACGCGCTTATGCTCGATAAACTATATCCGGTACGACGTGAGACGTCTTCGAGCGTATAGCCGCAAAACTGTCTATAACGTTTACAGAGAATACCAAGTTTTTTTAATTCGTCTTTGTTTTTTATCATTTTTCTTCTCCCTTCGATAAAAATAAGGCGGTTCGATTCACCGCCTTTATCGTTTTTACTCTACCGGGTCAAACGCCGTGATAGTCTTACCGGTACGCGTCTTCTTATGTGACAGACGGAACTTTACGCCGCCGGATCCTTTAAGATCGTCGCAAGCTGTATCAATATCGCCGTCATACATTTTGATCCATTCATCAACGATTTTTTTCGCCAGCGCTCCGCCATTAAAATAGCACGTAGGATTTTCCCGGAAAGCGAATACCGGGTATGCGCTTCCGTCTGCCTTCTGAATTAAGTCGAATTCGTCGATAGTTACGCCGTTCGGATATTTAGCGATAATATCGTCCGTCGAGATCTTAACACGGTCTTTCATTATGCGGCTGCCGCCGAGCGCGTCTTTTGCTGCTTGAGTAAATTTGTTCATAGGTTTTTTCCTCGTTTAAAGTCCGTCGACTGTAAAATATAATATTGTGGGATTACCCCGACGCCCGAAGGCGTTTCGTCTTAATTTTCAAAGACTCGTCAGGAGGTTTCTATAAATTCGCCGTTGACGAGCTTGTACCACGTATCGGCTTTGATCGTTTCGCCGTCTACGACCGCGACTTTATATTCTCTGATTTTGTTGTCATCGTTCTGCTCGGCGAGTACCAGCACGGCGCCGAGACCGCCCTTGACCGTACAGCCGTTTCCGCGCGCGACGGCGACGCCATCTTCACCGGCAGCCGCCGATCCCCTAGATGCGGCGACGCCGAATTTGCCCGCTGATGCGCTGCCATAGTTGCCCGCTGATGCGCAGCCTCTGTAGCCCGCTGATGCGCTGCCAGATTCGCCTGCTGATGCGCTGCCGTAGTCGCCCGCTGATGCGCTGCCTCTGCAGCCCGCTGATGCGCTGCCGAATTTGCCCGCTGATGCGCTGCCGGATTCGCCCGCTGATGCACTGCCGAATTTGCCCGCTGATGCGCTGCCGGATTCGCCCGCTGACACCGCTTCGCGGTTTCCGCCGACTCGTCCCTCGACCGGGTTGCAATGCTCCTTCACGAATTGAAAGTGTGCTTCGCAGATCCCGAGAGCGTCGAGCCTCGCGCCGATCTTTATTTTCTTACCGACGACCTTCGTGTCTTCATTTGAGCGTTCGCCGTTGTCCTCGATCTCGACTTCGTGATACACGCTCTCGCCCGGCGCGTAATAATCGAAGCAATCGAGCGGATTTTCGCAAGCGTGAAAGCCTTCTTCGCACAACTTCGCTTCGTCGGTCTCGTAGGTCTTGCCTTCTTCGTATTGAAATTCACGGCAAGTCATATCCTTTTTAAAACCTTTATAAGCCTTCATATTTCCACGCTTTCCACTATAAACTGTCTTATTTCAAGAATTTCATCTATTCGTACGTCTATGGATTCAAGTACGCTTACGGCGACCGGATCCGTGTTTTCTTTTTGCATCTGTAAATCATCGTATCGGATAGATAAGTAATTCCAGATCGCTTTTAATTCGGGAGTGAGTTTCATCGTTTTCGTTCCTCGTTTCTTTATTTTTTCCGGTTCTCGCCGGATCTGTATATTATTATACTCAAAAAAACGCGTTTGTCAATAGGTTTTCGAAAAATTTTTCGGGTTTTCTGAAAAATTTTTATAGAACGAGAAAAGCCCGGATTTGCTCCGAGCTTCCCCCGAAGGAATTAACAATATGAAAACCCGGAAAAAAGGCTTCACACGATTTAAAGGATAACGCCGCTTTTCAAGAGTCTTTCGATCTCTGCTTTTTCTTCCGACGTCGCCGCCGCGAATCCGGAACCCTCGACGTGAACGGAATCAACGACGGTAAAGCCGGTAAGAGTGGAAAGCGTCTTTGCTTGCATCAAAGGACGTCCGATCAAGCTATTGTAATTTGACGGAGCCGGTGACGTGGGACGGCGTATCAAGATATATGCTTCCTGAGGACCGTATAAAGCCGTCGCCGCGTTCTGAGTTCCACCCTTCCGGATTCGGTACTGTCCGGCGTCGATAGCGGAATCCACGGACCGACCGAGGAAGTTTATACCCGCGACTGACGACCCTGCGATACTGATCGGCGTTGATCCTTTGACCCCCGCGGCTATAGCGCCCCCGGCAAGTGATGCAGCTCCGACCGCGGTATTAAGCCCGAATGAAAGCATATTACGAGCGATTTCGGCGCCGTTACCCCCGGCAAGCTGAATCTGCATCCCGATTTGACCTTCACGGACCATTATGACCGTCTCGCTTGACGTCTCGTCATCCAGAGCGGCGACGGTGATATAAGCGGTGAGCTTACCGGAATAAAGGTCAACGGCATAATACACTTTTAACGTGTTGTTTACGACGAGCTGAGGGTCAAGTTCTTCAAAACCGATATAAGGTAAATATATCTCGTATGTGCTATACGGCGCGTAATCACGATAGTCTCCGAAAAATCCTGTCCCGTACAGAGGGACCGCCGTGAATTCGATCAAAGGCGTTGTAAGAGGATTCAAGAACGTGCCTGTCGTATTCATCGTTAAAATACTTATACCGATAGCGCTGTCCGTTAATGCTGCCCACGTGGACGACAGAGCTTTGACGTCAAAAGGAAACTGAATCAAAGATATCAGATTGTCGATCGGTTGCGAAAATAATCCTACTACGCCGTTTACGAAACCAGGCGTTGAGATCTCAGCTATCAGATCATTGACCTGGGACTTTGTGAGAGCGTAACGGCTCCCCATATCCGTAACGCCGTTATTAGCATTTGAAGGTATTACAACATTTTCAGCCATATCACGCCCCCACTACAGTCAATACAAAATTATGCTTATCGGACGTCTGCGTATCCAAAACGCCGCCGTTCCCGAGACGCTTTATATACGTTTCGTATCTGTTAGTCAACGGATAAAGCGGATCGTTTATCCATTGATTATATGTGTTTTCCTGACGCGCTACAAGACAATCGAGATTCAAGATCCCCGCTTTATAGCTCATCAGCACGTCGCAAGAGAGATTGATTCTCCATAGCTTATAGTTCACCGAAGTGATACCGGTCACGAAATAGTAACGGTGAAACGCTTCGATATAGACGTAATTGAATACCGGAAGCGTCGTCTGTTCTATTACGATCGACGGAGATATGATCGAGCATTCAGAACGTAAAGCTCCGTTCAGAGTGCCGACAGATACGAGATAAGACGACTTATCAACGCGGTTGTTTTCGGCGGTGGATTGATAGAGTTGAATCGGAAACGTCGTCATTACCGGCGACGTCGAGTCCTTAACTCGGTATTGGAGTCCGGACGTGATATAGTTTTGTCCGGATGTGATGTAATTTTGGAAGTTCATAGCAATAGTTGTTTATCGTGATTACGATAAATCTGTAATATTCAAATACAACACTATATCATCAGTTGCTTTTAACACGTTTACATAAAGTAAATGATATCTGATAGACGCGCTGCTGTTAGAAATAGTTTTAGTATTCACTGTAACGCTTCCGATTTCAATAGTGCCGCTGCTTGCGCGGTAAATCATATAGTCTATCTTGCAAGTATATATATGTCCACTATATGAAGAACTCGACGTTGATATAAGACCGACAAAATAACGCGCATTACTATAGCCGTAATAAGTATTGTTATCAATAGTTACGCTAACTCTATTAGAACCGTAACCCCTTAAATCGGGCGCTGAGGTATCCTGTGAATAAAGAACATCGGTAGCATTACCATTTAAATAGTTACTTATCCCTATACCTAAATTACCGTACTTAGTGCTTATATCACCGACGCTTGATGTTTGCCAATCCCATTTAACCGCGCCATATAAAACAGGATTATCAGGATCAGTTATTAAACTTTCTAAATCATTGCCTATCGCTGTTATTGTTACCCCTTGCATAGATCCGATTGCAGAACCACCGCTCGGAACCGCGTATTTAGTTCCATTCACTTCAAGCCCCGTCAAATCGGCTTCCGTCCCTGCAAGCGTCGGATTTGCGACAACTTTTGTCGCGTTTCCAACCGCCGTATCAATCTCTGAGGCGGTGCTTGTAATTGCGTTTGCCTTGGTAACGGCGGTATCTATCTCTGTGGCGGTGTGTGTAAGATCTTTAGCGAGCTTTGCCGCCGCGTCGACTTCCGCTCCGGTATAAGTTGAATTATAGTTTGCCATAGTTTTTATTCCTCGCTTTCTTCTGTTACAGTGTAAAATTCGTGAAGCCCGTCAAGCTCCGGAATAGTAGATTCGTTTTCGACGAGCTGTATTTCATCATCGTTATTTATAGTTATCGTCACGTCGGTGATAGTACCGAGCGCGAGATTCGTTGAAACGTGAACATAATAAATACCGTCGCCGGGAGTGATACCGCAAAACTGATCTGATAGTGCGGTTTCTTTGATCGTCAATCCGGTAAATAAAAGGACTTTTCTTGTCTCTTTTATTCGATTGTATATCCCCGGTATTATTTGCGCTGTCGTTGTTATGTTCACGTCCTTAAGATCGATTATTTTGTAACCACCTTCAAGTCCCATAATTTCACCTCTTTCAAAATAATAACGGCTCCGGTTGAGCGATAGACCGGAGCCGGTGCCGGCTTTCCCGCTGTGTCGCTGCAAGGTGCTAAAGCCGGGAATGTCCTTATTATGCTACGAAGAAGCAGACGAAATTCTCGTTCAGATCGTTGAAATATCCCGCGTCGAATTTGTACCAGTTTGAGAAAAATTCGGCTTTCGGGTTGTAGTTCGTTGTTACACGTCTATCGAGATTCGTCACGCCGAGCGCGTCACGGTCGAACATGATCGCAAGGATGCCGCCCGCTTCGACTGTGTGACCCGCGGAAGTGTTGACGTAGATCTTCGATACGTCGTCGAATGCGTAACCGGTGCCGGACCCCTGCCAGTACGGGACCGGTTCAGCGTCGCCGAGATTGAGATATTCATCTTTAAACTGACCCGATGCATCATAGAGGAAGACCTCAGCAGCGGCTTTGAAATCCGCAAGCATAACGACGTGGAGAAGATCTTCGGGTGTGAATCTCTCTTTACCGCCTACGTTAAAGAGCGTCGAGATCTTCGCGAGACGAGCTTTATAAAGCTTCATTTCATATGATGCAAAGCGGATAAATTCGGGCTTAGTCACAGCGTTCGCCGCAGTAATGCTCGTTCCGTATTTCTGATTATAGAGATAAAGCAGATTGACCGCGCGGACTCCGGACGATCCGGTATATACGCCGTCTGAATATTCGCTGTAAAGCGTTTCGCCGATCATATTGTTTATCGTACGCATTACGAGCGACTCGATCTTTACGGTCATAGCCTTATCAACAGCGGTATAAAGCATTGATATGAAGCCGTTGAGCTGCGCCGCGCTTGAAAAGCTCTGTTTTACCTGCATTTCGGTGAAGCTCATCGGAATTTCAAAGGTCGTTTTGCTGTTGAAGAATTTGACCGATACAGACGGTTTATAGAAGATGTTCGGATCATAGCTCGCGCCGTCTTCGAGCTCCCACGATTCATTTTCGGTCGCTTCGGGAAGATCTGCCTGGACTTTTTCAAGAACTGAACCGAATTCCCAACCGTCCATAAGTACAGACGGAACGCCGCCACGATACGGACGGTTTACGAAAATGACTTTACCGATATGATTGACAAGGGCTTTGACATATTTATCCAACGCATTAGCATTGAATATCTGCGTCCCCATATCAACGACGTTTGAAAGATCTTCCTGCAATACCGCGGATTCCCCGAGTATTTCCCCGGTCGCGGCGTTTACAAGTTCATATACCTGTTTGACTTCCATTTTTGATTTACCTCTCTTTCATTATTCAGTCGGCGCTAAGTTTACGATCGTTACTTTATCCGCCGACGTGATCCAGATCTGCAGCGTGGACGCTGTCGCCACGATCGTATTTGACAGGACCTGGATAGCCATACAACCTATCGGCGTGACCGGAAGTCCGCCCCAGTTGCAATTGTATGCAATGATCTCTTTATTCATTGCCATTGCATCCTTAACACGAGCATAAAGCCCGTTGATCGTCTGCTCGGTCGATCCTTTTGTGAGATCCAGACCGGTGCAGTCGACCATAATATAACCGCCTTTTGTCATGTGTTATACCCCACTTTCATATTTATTGATAGTCAGAACCTCGTCAAAGTCCTGATAAACGGTTTCGAAAAAGTTATATTTGCGGACCTCGAATTCCGCTTCAAGCATCTGCTGACTCGTCGTAACGCCTATATTACCGGAGCGCGTAAGTGTTCTTTCACCGGTGTGCGTCGTCGTTCTCGATCCTGTCTCGGTATGTGTGCGCGTGCCGGTCTCGGTATCGATATAATGCTCTGTATTATGATCGCTGTCACCGCTTACCGTTTCGGTACTTTCCGCTCCGCCTTCACCTACTCCGACCGGAGCCGCCGAATTAAAGCCGTACGCGTCCGTAGTGGTTGATCCTGAAACGGTAGTCGATAATTGCGTGTTTTTATCCGCGTCGTGTTCTCGTCTAATATCGGGCGTCTCAACGCGCGTAATATCGGGTGTCTCGGTGTCTGTCAGATCCGGAGTCTCGACCTCAGTCATATCATAGTTTTGCAGAGGATCATATTCCGCGGTAAGGGCTTCCCAGATCCGAGCCCATTTATTCCCGTATTTTTTAACAAGGATATTATATAACGTCGTTTCTATCACGTTATTGACTTCGGTGACGTCCTCTTTTTTGAGAGCTGCGCGAATAAGCGGAGATATGAGCTTTTCGCCCGAGTGATTCCCGAAGTAATCAAGAGCGAGATTTTCATCAGCCCAAGGAAAATCAGTCTGCTCCATTTTGCGGAAAATATACGCGGTTTCATACCAGTCCGGAAAAGCTTCATTCAGTTTCATCCGCCGTCACCTCGCTTTCCACATTCTCCACAGACTTTTCCACTTCCTGCGTTTCAATATCTTGTATCTGTTGCCGGTCTTCCCAGGCGGACCCGAGTTTTACTGTGATGTGAATTCCGTATTTATCCCCGAATTTAGAATTGAATTTATCAAATGCTGTCCGCTGCGTATCGAGAATTACGTCTATAAGCGGTAAAAGCGCATCGTCATTCATCTGAGCCTCGGACGTGTTTATACTTTCGCGTTTCATATTATAGTTCGCGTTCAAGCCCAATTCGTTCCATAATCCGGCTTTAAGATACTGTTCGAACTCGATCAAGTGCGTGAGCTGCTTCGATTCGTCCGAAAACGGCTGTACTTTGATACCCTCGAAAAACGCACTATCTGCAATGACCGAAAGCTTACCGTCAATTATATCGCGCAAAGTGAGATCTGCTTTTTCTTTGACTTTATCATCAGCGCACGAAATCAAGCTTATAATGCGGGAATTTATCGTCGCAATATACATTGAAAGCTCGTTTTCCGTGAGCATAGTCGAATACCGGTTTATTAGCGGCAAAAGCCCGAGATAAAGCGGATCGTGCGGAATTATGATACATTCTTCATCTATTTTCAAAGTCCGGTTGAACTTCAAAGCAGGATTTGCTACGGTGCATATCGTCGGCATATAGTACGGATTCGGTGGTCCGCCAAGTTCACCGGAAAAAGCATATAATTTCCCGTCAAAGAATCCCGGATCCGGAAGACAGACAAAGCCGCCCGTCTGGAGCATAAGCGCGAGATCTCTTTTAGGCAGCGTTTCCGGTAAACCGTCATATTGAATCATCCCGTGGGTCCGGTTAAGCGTATAACCGATATGAGACGATAAGACGTCCGTTTTATCGCGAAAATCCGTGAGCTGACCCCATCGAAAACCAAAGTTATACGTTGTCGGTTTATCGCTCATCGGGATCGACCCCCAATTTGTTGGACAGCTTTATGAGCGCTGTCGTATTATTGTTAAGCGCTTCGGTGATCTTTCCGATCTCTTCTTTGTGCTGCTCTTCTTGCTTATTATTCATATAGAATAAAGCGATACAAGCCACGATCGGAAAGCCTAAAGATCCGATCAGAGTCATTATCGTGTTGACGTCCATATTTTACACCTCTTTTACAAAAAGAATATCGTTTACGCCGCAGCGCTCTTTTATTTCCGCTTTTTCCGCGTCTGATAAATCACGCTCGGTGATATATACGATGCTATCGCGTTTTTCATCCCCGGACGGTATTATGATCTGACCGGTAAGATACGGCTCCGGATCTACGGTTTTGCCTGTCGGATCCTCAACCTGAAAATGTAAATGCGCTCCGTAAGCAAGTCCCGTTGCGCCCATAAATCCGAGCGTTTGACCCTTCTTTACGGGTACGTTATCCGCGACCCATTCCGGGACTGTCCCATATTTCAAATGATAATACTTTGTTATCATTCCATTAGAATGCCTGATATATACGCAGTTTCCCGCGGAATATTCGGTGTTAAAGCCTTTGACCCATTTACGTTGAGCATAGATAACACCGTCCGCTATAGCGCATATCGTTGCCGTCTTACTGTTCTGTCCGTCTGTTGTCCTTACGATATCAAGCGCGTGATGTGATCCTGTTCTCCCCGGTGTAGGATAATCCGGTATATTGTCCCCGTACTCGGTCGTAATCTTTACGTCGCCCGATTCAACAAATACCGGGCATTGAGTCAGCCTTAAAGTCCTTGACATAGTTTTCATCACCTCAAGGATATTATATACGCAAATTTCGAATTTGTCAAGAGGTTTTCGAAGTTTTCTATTCCAGGGCCTAATGACCACAGGTCAAGGCTCAGAGGATAGACCGTAAAGCACGAAAATCAGTTACTGCGTTATTCGCCACTCTAATGGAAAACGCGTAGCCACCCTAATGGGGAGGCGTAAACCGTTAAGCACGAAAATCAATTCCAAATGGTAAAACTT